>NZ_WNXE01000016.1:0-42258 GCF_010993615.1 Arhodomonas sp. KWT
CCAGCCCCCGCGGCGAGGATCACAATCGACAGCGGCGCGGTCATCGTCTCGTCCCTCCCGCACAACGAAAAACGCGCGGCACCCGGAGCGGGTGACCGCGCGCCATGGCCCGTCCGGGCAACCGGTCAGGCGTTGCTGCCGCGGCCCCGCCGAATCTTGTCGAGGGTCCGCAGCTTCGCCACCGCCTCGGCAAGCTCAGCCTGGGCTCGGGCGTAGTCCATCTCGGCACTGCGCTCGGAGATCGCCTCCTCGGCACGGCGCTTGGCCTCCTTGGCGGCGGCCTCGTCGAGGTCGCGGGCCCGTACCGCCGTGTCGGCAAGCACGGTGACCACGTGGGGCTGCACCTCCAGCATCCCGCCGGAGCAGTAGTACAGCGTCTCCTCGCCGCCCTGGGCCCGCACCATGACCTCGCCCGGCTTGAGCTGGGCCAGCATCGGCACGTGCCGCGGCATGATGCCTACCTCGCCATCCGTGGCGCGGGCAAGCACGAAGGTCGCCGTACCCGAGAAGATCGATTCCTCCGCGCTTACGATGTCCACGTGCATGGTCATGGCCATATGCTCACCTGCAACCTTTGTTTAGAGAGACTGCGCCTTCTCGCGGGCCTCGTCGATGGTGCCCACCATGTAGAAGGCCTGCTCCGGCAGGTCGTCGCACTCGCCGTCGACAATGGCACGGAAGCCGCGGATGGTCTCCTTGAGCGACACGAACTTGCCGGGGGTGTTGGTGAACACCTCCGCGACGAAGAACGGCTGCGAGAGGAAGCGCTGGATCTTGCGCGCCCGAGACACCGTGAGCTTGTCGTCCTCGGAGAGCTCGTCCATGCCGAGGATGGCGATGATGTCCTTGAGCTCCTTGTAGCGCTGGAGCACGGTCTGCACCGCACGGGCGGTGTTGTAGTGCTCCTCGCCGATCACCAGCGGGTCGAGCTGGCGGGAGGTGGAGTCCAGCGGGTCCACGGCCGGGTAGATACCGAGCTCCGCGATGGAGCGCGCCAGCACGACGGTGGCGTCCAGATGGGCGAACGTGGTCGCCGGGGACGGGTCCGTGAGGTCGTCGGCAGGGACGTACACGGCCTGCACCGAGGTGATGGAGCCGGTGTTGGTGGAAGTGATGCGCTCCTGGAGCACACCCATCTCCTCGGCCAGGGTCGGCTGGTAGCCCACCGCGGAGGGCATGCGGCCGAGCAGCGCCGAGACCTCCTGGCCCGCGAGGGTGTAACGGTAGATGTTGTCGATGAACATCAGCACGTCACGGCCCTCGTCGCGGAAGAACTCCGCCATGGTCAGGCCGGTGAGCGCCACGCGCAGGCGGTTGCCCGGCGGCTCGTTCATCTGGCCGTAGACCAGCGCGACCTTGTCGAGGACGTCCGACTCCTTCATCTCGTGGTAGAAGTCATTGCCCTCACGGGTGCGCTCGCCCACGCCGGCGAACACGGAGTAGCCGCTGTGCTCGATGGCGATGTTGCGGATGAGCTCCATCATGTTGACGGTCTTGCCCACGCCGGCACCGCCGAACAGGCCGACCTTGCCGCCCTTGGCGAAGGGGCAGAGCAGGTCGATGACCTTGATGCCCGTCTCCAGCAGCTCCTGACTCGCGGCCTGCTCCTCGTAGGAGGGCGCCTTGCGGTGGATCTCCCAGCGCTGCTCCTCGCCGATGTCGCCGGCCTGGTCCACGGGCCGGCCGAGGACGTCCATGATGCGCCCGAGCGTCTTCTGGCCAACGGGCACGGAGATGGCCGCGCCGGTGTTGGTGACCTCGACGTTGCGCTTGACGCCGTCGGTGGTGCCCATGGCGATGCAGCGCACGACACCGTCGCCGATCTGCTGCTGGACCTCGAGGGTGAGGTCGTAGTCCGCCACGTACAGGGCATCATAGACCTTCGGCACCTGGTCGCGGGGGAACTCCACCTCCACGACGGCACCGATGATCTGGACGATCTTTCCTGAACTCATAACCCAGTTCCTCTTCGCGAATTCTTTCGATCCGGCTGCCCGGCCGATGCGCCGGCGCTAGACCGCCTCCGCCCCGGAGACGATCTCGGAGAGCTCCTTGGTGATCGCGGCCTGGCGCGCCTTGTTGTAGGCGAGCTGGAGGTCATCGATGAGGTTGCCGGCGTTGTCCGACGCCGCCTTCATCGCCACCATCCGCGCCGCCTGCTCACAGGCGATATTCTCGACCACCGACTGGTAGACGAGCGCCTCGGCGTACCGCGTCAGCAGCAGATCCAGTGCCTCGACCGCGTTGGGCTCGTAGATGTAGTCCCAGTTGTGGCGCGGCTCCTCGTCCTCCTCGGCGGCCGGCAGCGGCAGCACGCGCTCGATGGTGGGCCGCTGGGTCATGGTGTTGACGAACTCGTTGTAGCAGAGGTGGAGCTCGTCGATCTCGCCCGCCTCGTAGCGGTCGAGCATGACCTTGACCGCGCCCACGAGGTCGTCGAGGTGCGGCCGGTCGCCGATCTGGGACGTCTCCGCGACGACGTTGGCGCCCAGGCGGCCGAAGAACTGGATGGCCTTCGAGCCGATGGTCACCACCGAGACCTCGCGGCCGGCGTCCTCGCTCGCCTTCATCGAGCGCACCACGGAGCGGAACAGGTTGTTGTTCAACCCGCCGCACAGCCCGCGGTCGCTGGAGACGATGATGTAGCCGACCCGGTTCACCTCCCGCTCCTGAAGGAACGGGTGGGTGTACTCCGGGTTGGCCTGTGCGAGGTGCCGGATCACGCGCCGGATCTTGTCCGCATAGGGGCGGGCGGCCTGCATGCGATGCTGGGCATTGCGCATCTTCGAGGCCGCCACCATCTCCATGGCGGTCGTGATCTTCTGCGTGTTCTGGACGCTCTTGATCTTTGTGCGGATCTCTTTAGCGCCGGACATACGATCCCCGCCGTCGGTTTACCAGGTGCCGTGGGCCTTGAAGTCTTCGATGCCCTTGCGGATCGACTCGGCGACCTCGTCGCCGTAATCACCCGACTCGTCGATCTGCTTGAGCAGGTCGGCGTAGCTGGAATCGAAGTGCCGGTGCAGCTCGTGCTCGAAGGCGCCGATCTGATCGAGCTCCAGCTCGTCGAGATAGCCCTGGTCGAGCGCGTAGAGGGACACGGCCATGTGTGCCACGGACAGCGGCGAGTACTGCGGCTGCTTGAGCAGCTCCATGGCGCGCTGGCCGCGCTCGAGCTGCTTGCGCGTGGCCTCGTCGAGATCCGAGGCGAACTGCGCGAAGGCCGCGAGCTCGCGGTACTGCGCCAGTGCCAGGCGGATGCCGCTGCCGAGCTTCTTGATGATCTTCGTCTGCGCGGAGCCGCCGACACGGGAGACCGACAGGCCGGCGTTGATCGCCGGGCGGACACCCGCGTTGAACAGGTCCGACTCCAGGTAGATCTGACCGTCGGTGATCGAGATCACGTTGGTCGGCACGAACGCGGAGACGTCGCCCGCCTGGGTCTCGATGATCGGCAGCGCGGTGAGCGAGCCGGTCTTGCCCTTGACCTCGCCGTTGGTGCGGCGCTCGACCTCCTCGGCGTTGATGCGCGCGGCGCGCTCCAGCAGCCGGGAGTGGAGGTAGAACACGTCACCCGGGTAGGCCTCACGGCCCGGTGGGCGGCGCAGCAGCAGCGAGACCTGGCGGTACGCCCACGCCTGCTTGGTGAGGTCGTCGTAGATGATCAGGGCATCCTCGCCGCGGTCGCGGAAGTACTCGCCCATGGCACAGCCGGCGTAGGGCGCGATGTACTGCAGCGCGGCGGACTCGGCGGCCGAGGCGGACACGACGATGGTGTGATCCATCGCGCCGTGCTCCTCGAGCTTGCGCACCACGTTGGCGATGGAAGAGGCCTTCTGGCCCACCGCCACGTAGATGCACTTAATGCCGGAGCCCTTCTGGTTGATGATCGTGTCGATGGCGATCGCGGTCTTGCCGGTCTGGCGGTCGCCGATGATCAGCTCGCGCTGACCGCGGCCGACCGGGACCATCGAGTCGATGGACTTGAGGCCGGTCTGCACCGGCTGGTCCACGCCCTGGCGGGTGATGACGCCGGGAGCCACCTTCTCCACCGGCTCGGAGCCGGCGGCGTCGATCGCGCCCTTGCCGTCGACGGGGCTGCCCAGCGGGTCGACCACGCGGCCGAGCAGGCCCTCGCCCACCGGCACCTCGAGGATGCGCCCGGTGGCACGCACCGAATCGCCCTCGCTGAGATGCGAGTAGTCACCCAGGATGACGGCACCGACGGAGTCGCGCTCGAGGTTGAGCGCCATGCCGAAGGTGTCGTTAGGGAACTCGAGCATCTCGCCCTGCATCGCATCGGCGAGGCCATGGATGCGCACGATACCGTCGGTCACGCCGACCACGGTACCCTCGTTGCGCGCCTCGGCAACCGCCTCGAAGTTCTCGATACGCTGCTTGATGAGGTCGCTAATTTCGCTCGGATTGAGTTGCATCGTTGAATCTTCCCCTTAGCGGCTCACTGCGCCGGCGAGACGCTTGAGCCTGCCCTGCACGGAACCGTCGATGACCAGATCGCCCGCGCGGATCACCGCGCCGCCGAGAAGCGACTCGTCGATCTCGGCGGTCAGCGTCACCGTACGGTCGAGACGCTTGGACAGGGCCGACTCGAGCCGGGCCCGGACATCCTCGTCCACCGCCTGTGCCGCAACCAGCCGTGCCTCGACGGTTCGCTCCGCGTCGGCGCGCAGGTCGCGATACTGTGCCGCGATCTCGGGCAGCACCTGCAGGCGCGAGTTGTCGATGAGCAGATGGACGAGGTTGCGCCCCTGTTCGGTAAGCCCCTCGCCGCACACCCCGATGACCAGGTCGGCGCGCTGCTCGATGGTCAGTTTGGGACTGCCGAGCAGCTGGGCCATCTCGGGATGGCCCACGACGCCGGCAAGCAGCTCAAGCTGCTCCGACCAGGCCGCGAGCGCATCCTGCTCGCGGGCAAGGTCGAACAGGCCCTTGGCGTACGGCCGGGCGACGGTAGTGCTCTCCGCCATGTTGGCTTTGCCTCAGAGTTGGTCGGCCAGCTCTTCGAGCATGGCGTTGTGAGCCTTGGCGTCCACCTCGCGCTCGAGGATGCGGGAGGCGCCCCGGATCGCCAGGTCGGACACCTGCTTGCGCAGCTCCGAGCGGGCCTGGGCGACCTCCTGCTCGATGCGTGCCTCGGCTGCAGCGTGCTCACGCCGGGCCGCCTCCCGCGCTTCCTCGCGGGATTCGTCGACGATCTCGCTGGCACGCCGGTTGGCCTGCTCGATGATGTCGCTGGCCTGCTGCTTGGCCTCACGAATCTGCTCGGCCGCCCGCTTCTGCGCCAGCTCGAGCTCGTGCTGGCCGCGCTCCGCGGAAGCCAACCCGTCGGCAATCCGTTTTTCCCGGTCATGCATGGCCTGCCGGATCGGCGGCCAGACGAACTTCATCGTGAACAGGATGAACACGAGGAACGTGATCATCTGTCCGATCAGGGTTGCATTGATGCCCACGGCTGAAACTCCCGGTTGCTGCTTGGTTTAGCGTTCGAAGAGCGCTTCCCGGGTCAGCCGCCGAGCGCGCCAAGCAGCGGGTTGGCGAACATCAGCAGGGCCGCGAAGGCGACACCGATGATCGCGAGGGCGTCGAGGAGACCGGCCACGATGAACATCCGGACCTGGAGGTCACCGGTGAGCTCGGGCTGGCGCGCGGCGCCCTCGAGGAACTTGCCGCCGAGCAGGCCGAAGCCGATACCGGTACCGAGGGCGGCGAAGGCGAAGATCAGGCCGACGCCGATGGCGGTGTAAGCCTGAACCTGAGCGATGATTTCTTCCATGGGTTCCTCCCGACTAGATGATGAGGCGTTAGAAGTGTGGCGTTACGGAGTCAGTGCTCTTCGTAGGCGAGACTCAGATAGACGATGGTCAGCACCATGAAGATGAAGGCCTGGAGCGGGATCACCAGAATATGGAAGATCGCCCAGGCGGCGCCGGGGACCCACTGGATCCATACCGGCAGCATCGCAATGAGGATGAAGATCAGCTCCGCGGCATACAGGTTGCCGAACAGTCGAAGCGCGAGCGAGACGGGCTTGGCGACCATCTCGACGATGTTCAGGATCAGGTTCGCCGGCACCAGCAGCGGAAAGCTGCCGAACGGGTGCGTCAGCATCTCCTTGCCGAAGCCGCCGACGCCCTTGCCTTTCATGCCGTAGACGACGATCAGCACGAACACCGTCAGCGACAGGCCGAAGGTGGCGTTCATGTCCGCCGAGGGCACGATGCGCAGGTACGGCACGCCGACCGCGGCCGCGAGGCCCGGCATCAGGTCGACGGGGATAAGGTCGAGCAGGTTCCAGAACAGCACCCACACGAAGATGGTGAGCGCCAGCGGCGCGACGAACTCGCGCGGCCCGTGGAAGCTCTCCTTGACCGTCTTGTCGACGAAATCGACCAGGATCTCGATGACGTTCTGCAACTTTCCGGGCGTCCCGCTTGTCACACTCCGTGCGACGGCATAGAACAGCCCGAGAAAGATCAGCCCTGTGATCCAGGAGAAGATGAGGGTGTCCACATTGAGGGTCCAGAAGCCCTCGCCGATCTGCAGGTGGTGCAGATGATGCTGGACGTATTCCGTCGGAGATTCGGTCATACCTTGATCTTCTCGTCGTTACGTCGTTTTATCCGTGTCGCCGAGCAGGGCCAGCCAGTATGCGACTAGCGTGGCCGCCAGCGTCGTGATCAGGGGGATCGGGTGGTCCCGGAACCCCAGGATCGCCAGTGAGATCAGCACGACCGCGAGCAGCAGCTTCATCGCCTGGGCGCGGTAGAAGGCCGCCAGCGCGGCTCCGGGATTGTTCCCCGGATCGCGCGAGAAGACCTTCACGGCCACGTAAAAGCTCAGCGCGGTGCTGATGCCCCCACCGGCCGCCGCCGCGAGCCCGGCGCGGGCGCCTGCTGCGAACAGCCAGACCAGCGCCGCGGCCAGGGTGATCGCGAGCTGCATCAGGACGACTCGTCTAGCGACCCGCATTTAATGCACGCAGCTCCCTCAGTGCCCCCCGACCGTGGCAAGGCGTGCGAAGTATAAAGAACTGATCAGCTGGGTTCAACGCCGGTTCCTGCGCACCGACGCACACTTAGCGGATATGCTCGAGAATGCCGTCCAGCTCGTCGAGGCTGTTGTACTCGATGACCACGCGCCCCTTGCCGCTGCGCCCGTGGCGGATCGCAACGCTCGCGCCCAGGCGGCCGCTGAGGTCGTCCTGGAGGCGGCGGATGTTCGGATCCGGGGCCGGCGTCTCCCGCCGGGGTGTCCCCTCGGTGTAGCGACGCACCAGGGCCTCGGTCTCGCGCACGCTGAGTCCCTTCTCCGCGACCTGCTGCGCGATGCGTGCCTGGTCCGCCATGGGCAGGCCGAGCAGGGCGCGGGCGTGGCCCATCTCCAGGCGCCGCTCGCCGATCAGCGTCTTCACCTCCGGGGCGAGCTCGAGCAGGCGCAGCAGGTTGGAGACGCTGGCCCGCGAGCGCCCGACGGCGTCGGCGACACCCTGGTGGGTCATGCCGAACTCCTCGGTCAGGCGCTTGAGCGCAGTGGCCTCCTCCAGCGGATTGAGGTCCTCGCGCTGGATGTTCTCGATCAGCGCGACGGCGATGGCGGTGTCGTCGGGGACATCGCGCACCAGCGCCGGGATCTCGGTGAGACCGGCGAGCTGGGCGGCGCGCCAGCGGCGCTCGCCGGCGATCAGCTCGAAGCGCTCCTCCGGCAGCGGCCGCACCACCACCGGCTGGACCACGCCCTGGGCGCGGATGGAGTCGGCGAGCTCCTGCAGCGCGGCGGGATCGAACTCGGTGCGCGGCTGGTAACGCCCGCGCTGGATGAGGTCAACGGGCAGCTTGCGCAGCTCGCCGCGGGCGGCCTGCGCCTCCGCCTCGTCGGCGTTCTCGGGCATGCCGCCGAGCAGGGCGTCCAGCCCCCGTCCCAGTCCCCGGCGTTTCTGGCTCATGGGCTCGTCCTCCGGCATCAGGCACTCGCCGCGGCGCGGCGTTCGCGGCGCAGCAGCTCGGAGGCCAGCGCCATGTAGGCGATCGCGCCGCGGGAGGCGCGGTCATACTGCAGCGCGGGCCGGCCGTGGCTGGGGGCCTCGGCGAGACGGACGTTGCGCGGGATCTGGGTCCGGTAGACCTGCTCGTTGAAGTGGGCGATCAGCTGGGCGCCCACCTGGTTGGCCAGGTTGTTGCGCGGGTCGAACATGGTCCGCAGCAGTCCCTCGATCTCGAGCGCCGGGTTGGCGGTCTGCTGCACCCGGCGGATGGTGTTGAGCAGGGCGGTCAGCCCCTCCAGGGCGTAGTACTCGCACTGGATGGGGATGAGCACGCAGGTCGCGGCCACCAGCGCATTCACCGTGAGGATGTTCAGCGACGGCGGGCAGTCGATGATGATGTGGTCGTAGTCCGCGCTCACGCCCTCCAGTGCGGCGGCGAGCCGGCGCTCGCGGGCGTCGGTCTCGAGCAGCGCCACCTCGGCGGCGGTGAGGTCGCCGTTGGCCGGGAGCACGTCGAAGCCGCCGTTCTCGACGGTGACGCACACCTCCGGTGCCTCGGCCTCGCCCATCAGCAGCTCGTAGTTCGTGATCGTCAGCCCATCCTTGTCGATGCCGGCGCCGACGGTGGCGTTGCCCTGCGGGTCGAGGTCGACGAGCAGGACGCGCTTGCGGTTGGCGGCCAGCGAGGCCGCGAGATTGACGCAGGTGGTCGTCTTGCCCACCCCGCCCTTCTGGTTGGTGACGGCGATGATGCGTGTCATGTCTCAGCCCTGTCGCGTTGTGACGCGTGCGCCGGAGCGGCGGTGAGCTCGACGAGGTGGCGCTCGGCGTCCAGGCCGGGCACCCGCAGCGCGCGAACGGCCCATGATACCCCCAACGCTGCGAGTTCCGACAACTCGTCCTCCGGATAGCGGCCCTTCATGGCGTAGGCGTGCCCGCCCGCAGCGAGGCGGGGTGCGGCAAGCCGCCAGAACGCGGCGGTGCTGGTGAACGCCCGCGAGATCACCGCGTCGAACGTGCCCCCCGCCTGCTCGGCCCGGCCGTGGACCACCTCGCAGTTGTCCAGGCCGAGGGTCATCACCGCCTGGCGAAGGAAACGCGTCTTCTTGCCATTGCTGTCGAGCAGCGTCACCGCCAGCGACGGCCGCGCGACGGCGAGCGGGATGCCCGGCAGCCCCGCGCCGGTGCCGAGGTCGAGCAGCCGCTCGCCCTCGACCCGGGGTAATACGGCAAGGCTGTCGAGGAGGTGGCGCACAACCATTTCCCGCGGCTCGCGCACGGCGGAGAGGTTGAACGCCCGGTTCCAGCGCGCCAGCAGCACGAGGTAGCCGATCAGCCCGTCGCGCGCGGACTCGGGCAGATCGAGGTCGAGGCCCTCGAGGCCGGCATCGAGACGGCGCCGGAGATCGCGGCTGTCCGGCTCAGGCACTGCGCCGCAACGCCCCCTGGCGCTTGAGGTGGACCAGCAGCAGCGACACCGCCGCCGGGGTGATGCCCTCGATGCGTCCGGCCTGACCGAGCGTCGCCGGACGGTGGCGCTGGAGCTTCTCCCGGACCTCGCTGGACAGGCCGGCGACCGCCGCATAGTCCATGTCCGCCGGCAGGGCGACGGACTCGTGGTCGGCGGCGCGGTCGATCTGGCGGCGCTGGCGTTCGAGGTAGCCGGCGTACTTGGCCTGCACCGCCACCTGGGCGGCGCTGCGCCCGGCGGGCAGGGCCTCCTCCATGCCCGGGAGCGCGCGCAGGGCGTCGTAATCCACCTCCGGGCGGCGCAGCAGGTCGAGCAGGGTCTGATCCCGGCGGAGCTCGCCGCCGAGCACGCGCCCGGCCGTTGCCGCGGGCACCCGCGCCGGGGTGAGCACGGTCGTGCGCAGGCGCTCGAGCTCGCGCTCCACCGCCTCGCGATGGCGCTCCACGGCCGCCCAGCGGGCCTCGTCGATGAGGCCGTGGGCACGGGCGATGCCGGCGAGGCGGAGGTCCGCGTTGTCCTCGCGCAGGTGCAGCCGGTACTCCGCGCGGGAGGTGAACATGCGATAGGGCTCCCGGGTGCCGCGGGTGACCAGGTCGTCTATCAGCACCCCGATGTAGGCCTCCTCGCGGCGCGGGCACCAGGGCTCGCGCCCGGCGGCGTCCGCGGCGGCGTTCATCCCGGCGACCAGCCCCTGGGCGGCGGCCTCCTCGTAGCCGGTCGTGCCGTTAATCTGGCCGGCGAGGTAGAGCCCCGGCAGGTAGCGCGTCTCCAGGTGCGGCAGCAGGTCCCGCGGGTCGAGGAAGTCATACTCGATCGCATAGCCCGGACGGGTCACGTGGGCGCGCTCGAGCCCGGGGATGGTGCGCACCAGGGCGACCTGCACGTCGAAGGGCAGGCTCGTGGAGATGCCGTTGGGATAGACCTCGTGGGTGTCCAGCCCCTCCGGCTCCAGGAAGATCTGGTGGCCGTCCCGGTCCGGGAAGCGCACGACCTTGTCCTCGATGGACGGGCAGTAGCGCGGCCCGACCCCCTCGATCTCGCCGGAGAACATGGGCGATCGGTCCAGCGCGCCGCGGATCAGCTCGTGGGTGTCCGCGCCGGTGTGGGTGATGTGGCACGGCACCTGGCGCGGGTGCTCGTCGCCGCGGCTCCACAGCGAGAAGTAAGGCGCCGGGCTGTCGCCGGGCTGCTCGGCGAGGCGATCGAAGTCGATGGAGCGGCCGTCGAGGCGCGGCGGCGTGCCGGTCTTCAGGCGCTCCACGGTGGTCGGCAGCGCGCGCAGCCGCCGGGCCAGGGCGTTCGCCGGCGGATCGCCCGCACGGCCGCCCTCGTGGCTGCGCTCGCCCACGTGGATGCGCCCGCCGAGGAAGGTGCCCACGGTCAGCACCACCCGCGGGGCGCGGATCGTGAGCCCCATCTGGGTGACCACACCGGCGACGCGGTCGCCCTCGACGAGGAGGTCGTCGACCCCCTGCTGGAACAGCTCGAGCCCCGGCACCGCCTCCAGCGCCCCACGCACGGCGCGGCGGTAGAGCGTGCGGTCCGCCTGCGCGCGGGTCGCGCGCACCGCCGGGCCCTTGCGGCTGTTCAGGGTGCGGAACTGGATGCCGCCGCGGTCAATGGCCTGCGCCATGATCCCGCCGAGGGCGTCGATCTCGCGCACCAGGTGGCCCTTGCCGATACCGCCGATGGCCGGGTTGCAGCTCATCTGGCCGACGGTCTCGATATTGTGGGTCAGAAGCAACGTGCGCGCGCCGCCGCGGGCGGCGGCCGCGGCGGCCTCGGTGCCGGCGTGACCGCCACCGACGACGATGACGTCATAGGCCTGGTCGTATTCCACGGCGGCTGCTACCTCGATGATGATGCGGGCGTGATCGACCGGATGCGTAACCGTACACAATAGTCCGCGCCGCGTCGTGCGCTCAAGGTGAAAATCCCACGGTCCCGGACGGCCCCGGGCCTACTTGCCGATGCAGAAGGTCGCGAAGATTCGCCCGAGCAGCGCCTCGCTGCTCACCCGGCCGGTAATCCCGCCCAGGGCCTCCTGCACCGCGCGCAGCTCCTCCGCCACCAGCTCGCCGGCGGCGTGGGCATCGAGCTGTTCCGCGGCGGCGGCCAGGGCGGCGTCTGCCCGTTCCAGCGCGTCCACGTGACGGGCCCGGGCGGCAAAGGCGGAGGCGGGCGCCGCGTCGTGGCCCGCTGCGGCATGGAGGTGCGTGGCGAGCACGTCCATGCCCGCACCGGTACGCGCGGACAGCCGCACCTCGGGACCCAGCTCGCCGGCGGGCTCGACGCCCGGCACCGCACCGCTCAGGTCGATCTTGTTGCGGATGATGGTGAGCGCGGTGCCGGCGGTCAGCTCGCCGGCGAGCGCGCGTTCGGCCTCGGTGATGCCCTCGCGATCGTCGACCACTAGCAGCACGTGCTCTGCCTCGCTCACGGCGCGGCGGGCACGGCGCACCCCCTCCTGCTCCACCGGGTCGTCACTGTCGCGCAGGCCCGCCGTGTCCATGATCTGCAACGGCAGCCCGTCAATGGAGACCCGCTCGCGGAGGACATCGCGGGTGGTCCCGGGGATATCGGTGACGATAGCGGCGTCGCTTCCGGCGAGGCGGTTCAGGAGGCTCGACTTGCCCGCGTTCGGGCGGCCGACGATGGCCACCGCCAGGCCCTCGTTGAGGGTGCGCCCGCGGCGGGCCTCGGTCAGGGTCGCCGCGAGGGTGTCGCGCAGCGCGGCGAGCCGCCGGGAGAGTGCTGGATCGTCGAGGAAGTCGATCTCCTCGTCGGCGAAGTCGATCGCCGCCTCCACGTAAGCACGCAGGCCGGTGACGCCCTCCACCAGCTCGTCGACGCGTCCGGCGAACGCGCCGGAGAGCGAGCGCATGGCGGCGCCCGCGCCGGCCTCGGTGCGGGCGTTGATGAGATCGGCGATGGCCTCGGCACGGGTGAGGTCCATGCGGTCGTTGAGATAGGCGCGCCGGGAGAACTCGCCAGGCTCGGCGCGGCGGGCGCCGAGGGCGCAGAGGGCACGCACCACCCGCTCGAGCACCACTGGACCGCCATGGCCCTGGAGCTCGAGGACGTCCTCGCCGGTGAACGAGTTCGGGGCGGGGAAGTACAGCGCGATGCCCTCGTCGAGCACCTCGCCGGCGGCGTCGCGGAAGACACCGAGGCGGGCATGGCGGGGCGCCGGCAGGCGCCCGAGCACCGCCTCGGCGAGGTGCGGTACCGCGGGCCCGGAGACGCGCACGATGCCGATACCACCGTGTCCCGGCGGTGTCGCCACCGCGCAGATCGTCTCCGTCGCCGCGGTCACGGTGTGTGCACCGTCAGCCGCCGCGGGACTGCCCGTCGGCCGCCTCGATGCGCCGGGTGATCAGCCACTGCTGCAGGATCGAGAGGCTGTTGTTAGTCACCCAGTAAAGCACCAGGCCCGCCGGGAAGAACACGAAGAAGACCGTGAACACCACCGGCAGGAAGCTCATGACGCGCTTCTGCACCGGGTCCATGGGCGCCGGGTTCAGCCGTTGCTGCAGGAGCATGGTCGCCCCCATGATCAGCGGCATGATGTAGTACGGATCCGGCGCGGAGAGGTCGTGGATCCACAGGATCCATGGCGCGTGACGCAGCTCGACGCTGCCGAGCAGGACCCAGTAGAGCGCGATGAACACGGGGATCTGGATCACGATGGGCAGGCAGCCGCCCAGCGGATTGACCTTCTCCTCCTTGTAGAGCTTCATCAGCTCCTGGTTCATGCCCTGGCGATCATCGCCGAAACGCTCCTTGAGCTGCTGCATGCGGGGCTGGAGCTTGCGCATGCGCGCCATCGAGCGGTAGCTCGTCTCCGAGAGCTTGTAGAACGCGGCCTTGATGCCGAGGGTCAGGATGATGATCGCCCAGCCCCAGTTGCCGATCACGCCGTGGATCCAGCTCAGGGCGATGAAAAGCGGCTTGGAGAGGATGGTCAGCCAGCCGTAATCGACGGTGAGCTCCAGGCCGTCGGCCACCGCGGCGAGACGGTCCTGGTCCTTCGGGCCGACGAACAGCCGGCTGCTGAAGGTGGTCGACTCGCCCGGCGCCACCGTCTGCCACGGCGAGCTCATGCCGATGGCGTAACGGTTATTGTGGACCCGCGAATAGAAGCGCTCGGTGACGTCCCGACTCGGCACCCAGGCGGCGAGGAAGTAGTGCTGGACGAAGGACACCCAGCCGTTGGTGACCTCCTGGGACAACGGCTTCTCGTCCATGTCGTCGAAACCGTACTTCTGGTAGCGGTTCTCCGGCGTGAAGAACGCCGCACCAGTATAGCTGCGGCCACCGAGGAATGAGCTGCCGTTCTCGGGCCGGTCGCGGCGCAGCTGAACGTACTGATAGGCGCGGTAGGGGGCATCGCCACCGTTGTCGACGGCCTGCTCGACGTCGACGACGTAGCTGTCGCGGCTGAACACGAACCGGCGGGTAACGCTCACCCCGTTGGGCCCGGTCCAGGTCATGGGCACAACGATACGGTCGTCCCCCTCGGCGAGGCGGTACTCCGTACGCCCCACCTGCCAGCGGGCGTCACGACCCGGTGCCGGGGCGTCGTCGCCGATCAGTCCCGCCTCGGCAACGAAGTACGGATCCTCCGGCTTCAGTACCGGAAAGGGCTGGTCGCCCCCCTGGGTGACCGAGTGCTTGCGCAGCGCTGCGGACACGACGCGGCCGCCAGCGGTGTCGATGCGCACGTCAAGCAGGTCGGTAAGCACACGGACCGTCTGTCCGGCGGTGTCCGCGCCGTCCCCGGAGTCTGCCGTCCGCGGCGAGTCCGCGGGCACCTCGTCACCGGTGCCGCCGCCCGTGGATGCCTGCTCCGAACCGGCCGCGCCGGCAGGCCTGGCGCCCGACGGTGACGATGCCTGCTGCTCACCACTCGCGGTGGCGGTCGGCTGGGGCTGCTGTGGTGCGTTTTCCTGCTGCCAGGCGTTCCAGAGCAGCAGCAGCAGCGCACCGAGCGCGGCGAATAGAAACAGCCTTACGTTTTCCATGGGCGGTTATCCTGGGGTTCGGGTACCGGGTCGAGCCCACCGGGACAACCCGGGTGGCAGCGGCCGAGCCGGCGCAGCGCGAGCATGGTGCCCCGCCAGGGGCCGTGGCGCTCGATCGCCTCGACGGCGTAGCTGGAGCAGCTGGGCAGGAAACGGCAGCGCGGCCCGAGTACCGGGCTCACCAGGTACTGGTAGCCGCGCAGACAGAGGATCAGGACCCGGCGCATCGCCGCTGAACCCGCGCGAACAGCGCCGAGACCGAGCGGTGCAGCACGGCCCGGCTCACGTGGCGCGCCTTCGGTCGGGCGATGACCACGATATCCACATTGGGCAGGTGGTGACGTTCGCGGCGAAAACATTCACGGACGATACGCTTGATGCGGTTTCGGTCCACCGCCCGGGGAGCGGCCCGCCGGGAGACGGCCAGCCCGACTCGGGCCTCGCCGGGTTCCGGCTGCGTCCGGAAGAGGACGGTGAAATGCGCGTCCGCGACCCGGGTCGCATCGGCGAAAACACGGGAGAACGCCCGGGAGTCGGTGAGCCGGGCGTGACGCGGAAACGCTGCCCGCCCGGCCCCTGCGTCCCGGCGCAATTTACGGCGTCAGGCGCGCGCGCCCCTTGGCACGGCGGCGGGCCAGCACCTTGCGGCCGTTACGGGTCGCCATGCGCGCCCGGAAACCGTGGGTGCGCTTGCGGCGAATGACACTGGGTTGGAACGTCCGCTTCATGACGTGATCCCACTCTTGTCCTGATGTCCGGGATGACGGCGGACAGGGTCCACCGCGGATTTGCTGAGCCGGCGAAGTTAACCGCAACCCCCCGGCATGTCAATGCCGGCGCGCTGTGGATAACCTGGGGATGAGCCATTAGACTTCCCGGTCACCATTACACGCCATCCCCGATGCACGAGAGGTAGGACGTCCGTGGCCGAATCGCTATGGAAGGGGTGCCTGCGGCGGCTGGAGCGGGAGATCCCCGATCAGCAGCTCAACACCTGGATCAGGCCGCTTCAGGCCCGGGAGCACGAGAACCAGCTCTGGCTGTATGCCCCCAACCGCTTCGTGCTCGACTGGGTCCGCGAACACTTCGCCGGGCGGATCGAGGAACTGCTCGCCAGCCAACAACCGGAGGCACCGCCGGCGCTGCGCCTGGAGATCGGAACCAATGCCGCCGCGGCGTCCGCGGTAGCGGAGGCGGCGGAGAACGAGGCCCCCCCGGCACAGGCGCCGGCCGCGAGTGGCGGGGTGAAGCCCTCGGCGTCCAGCCTCAACCCTAATTTCACCTTCGACACCTTCGTTGAAGGCAAGTCCAATCAGCTCGCCCGTGCCGCGAGCGTGCAGGTCGTCGAGAACCCCGGCGGTGCCTACAACCCGCTGTTCATCTACGGGGGCGTAGGCCTCGGCAAGACCCACCTGATGCACGCCATCGGCAATCGCCTGCTCGCCAACGGCAGCGGCGGCGAGGTGCTGTACCTGCACTCCGAGCGCTTCGTCGCGGACATGGTCAAGGCGCTGCAGCACAATGCGATCAACGAGTTCAAGCGCCACTACCGCAGCGTCGACGCCCTGCTCATCGACGACATTCAGTTCTTCGCCGGCAAGGAACGCTCCCAGGAAGAATTCTTCCACACCTTCAACGCGTTGCTTGAGGGCCAGCAGCAGATCGTAATGACCTGCGACCGCTACCCGAAAGAGGTTAACGGTCTCGAAGAGCGACTGAAGTCCCGCTTCGGCTGGGGCCTGACCATCGCCATCGAGCCACCAGAGCTCGAGACGCGGGTGGCGATCCTCATGAGCAAGGCCGCCCAGGAGGGCGTCGAGCTGCCGGACGAGGTCGCCTTCTTCATCGCCAAGCGTATCCGCTCGAACATCCGCGAGCTCGAGGGGGCGCTGCGGCGCGTGCTGGCAAACGCCCAGTTCACCGGCCAGCCAATCACCGTGGACTTCACCAAGGGCGCGCTGCGGGACCTGCTCGCACTCCAGGACAAGCTGGTCACGATAGAGAACATACAGAAAACGGTGGCGGACTATTACAAGATCCGCGTCGCTGACCTGCTCTCCAAGCGCCGGAGCCGCTCGATCACCCGGCCGCGTCAGGTCGCGATGGCGCTGGCGAAGGAACTCACCAGCCACTCGCTACCGGAGATCGGCGACGCCTTCGGGGGGCGCGACCACACCACGGTGCTCCATGCCTGCCGGAAGGTCGTTGAGCTGCGGGAAGGCGACCACCGTCTGGAAGAGGACTATGGCAACCTGTTGAGAACACTGACGACATGATGTGGATAACCTGTGTGGAAGCACGGGGTAACTCGGCGGCGAAAGTTATCCACAATTTCCACACAGCGGTGGACACACGCAGGGAAAGCTCTATCCACAGATTTTCCTGGAAGCAGGCTACTGACTTAAAAAGGAAAAACAGGGTTTTCCACGGTATTGCCGGGCCGCAGTAACAACAACAGGCTTTAAGGTTTATACACAGAATCCTATTGGGAGTCGCCGGGACCATGCACTTCGAGATCGACCGCGAAACGTTCCTCAAGCCCCTCCAGTCGATTATCGGCGTCGTCGAGCGACGGCAGACACTGCCGATTCTGAGCAACATCCTGATCGTAGCGGACAGCGACAGCCTGTCCCTGACGAGTACGGACCTGGAGGTCGAGCTACAGGCGCATCTGTCACTGCCCGTGGAGGAACCCGGGCAGATCACGGTACCGGCCCGCAAGCTCCTGGACATCGTGCGCAACCTGCCGGATGAGAGCCGTCTTACCGTTCGGGTGGAACAGGACCGCGCAATCATCCAGTCCGGGCGAAGCCAGTTCCGGCTTATGACGCTTCCCGCCGGGGACTTCCCCAGCGTGGAGGACATCGGGGATGTCGAGGAGATCGAACTGAGTCAGGCCAACCTCCGCTGGCTGATCGACAAGACCCACTTTGCGATGGCCCTGCAGGACGTGCGCTACTACCTCAATGGCCTGCTCCTCGAACTGGAACCCGATCACCTACGGGCAGTGGCGACCGATGGTCACCGATTGGCCCTCGCCGAATTCAATGCGCAGATCGCCCTCGAACAGCCGCGCCAGGTCATAGTGCCGCGCAAGGGTATCCAGGAGATCCTCCGGCTGCTCGAGCACTCCGATGAGCCGGTACGTGTCGAGCTCGGTAACAACCACATCCGGGCACGGCTCCCGCACCTGCGGTTCACGTCGAAGCTTATCGATGGACGTTTCCCGGACTATCAGCGGGTTATCCCGGAGGCGGACGGCAACTGCGTACATATCGACAGGGAGTCACTGCGCCAGGGCCTGGTCCGTGCATCGATCCTGTCGAACGAGAAATACCGCGGCGTCCGCGTCGTACTCAGCGGGGATTCGGTCACCATCCGGTCGGAAAACCCGGAGCAGGAGCAGGCCGAGGAAGAGTTGAG
Organism: Arhodomonas sp. KWT; assembly: GCF_010993615.1. Lineage (NCBI taxonomy): Bacteria > Pseudomonadati > Pseudomonadota > Gammaproteobacteria > Chromatiales > Ectothiorhodospiraceae > Arhodomonas > Arhodomonas sp. KWT. The sequence continues at coordinate 17,921 of NZ_WNXE01000016.1, forward strand.
TGCCGAATACGGCGGGGACGACCTCGAAATCGGTTTCAACGCTGGCTATATGCTCGACGCCGTCGGGGCAATCGAGCAGCCGAGCATCGAGATGTTCGTCACCGATGCGAACGCGAGTGCGTTGATTCGCGGTGAGGGTGAATCGCAGGTCCGCTACGTCGTCATGCCCATGCGTCTGTAGACTGGGCGATTGAGGCCAATGCCTGATGCCGGCGTGACCGCGCAGCGCACGGCGGAACACCGCCTGCGCGATGTCCATGTCGAAAAGTTTCGTAACCTCGTTGAGGCGGATCTGCGTCTTGGCAGTCGCTGGACGATCATCGCCGGTGACAACGGCGCCGGCAAGTCCGCGTTGCTGGAGGCAATTTACTGCCTGTCCCGCGGTGAGGGCTTTCGTCCCGGAAACGTCACCCAACTCGTTCGCCACGGAGAAGCGAATTTCCTCGTCCGTGGCGTCATCGCAAGCGACGATACCGTGGTGGGACGGCTCGCGGTTGTTCGGGGCCGTTCAGGATTGCGGTTACGGGTGAATGGGGAGGACGAGCGCTCCATTGCGACATTCGCCCGGCACCTTCCGGTCCTGGTAATCACTACGGAAGGGCAGAGGCTGCTGACGGATGGCCCCGGGGGACGGCGCGCACTGGTTAACTGGGGCGTGTTCCACGTGGAACATCGCTTCGCCGGACTCTGGCAGCAGTACCGGCGCGTGCTCCGCCAGAGGAACCTCGCACTGCGCCGCGGCGACCGCCGCACGGTTCGTGCCTGGGCGCCCAGTCTCACGGACCTGGGTCAGCAGGTCCGTGAGCATCATGAGGCGTATCTCGAACGGCTCCTTCCGTATTGGGAGGCGATCGCGGCGGATTTCCTCCCGACCATGCGCCTCGAATGGCGGTATCATCCCGGTTGGCGTCGTGACGAGACCCTTGCCGAGAGCCTGACACGCCAGTCCGACCAGGAAGAACGGCTGGGCTATACCCTCGCCGGTCCCCACCGCGCCGACTTTCGTCTCCGTGCCGAGGGACACGACGCCCAATACGTCCTCTCCCGCGGGCAACAGAAGCTCGCTGTTATCGCGCTCAAGCTCGCCCAGCTGGAGTTGCAGGGCGGCGAAGGCCCGCAACGGCCGCTGGTACTGGTGGACGATCTCGTGGCGGAGCTCGACGTAAGACACCGCGGCGCCGTACTCGACCGGCTCGCCGCAATGAATATCCAGGCCGTGTTAACGGCGATCGACCCGATGACATTGCCGGCAAGAGTGGCCGGCGACAGCTCCGATGCACGCATGTTCCACGTGGAACAGGGCAATGTGACCGAAGTGGTACAATATCCCGGTTAACCGCAGGAAACGCCCTATGACGACTCAGACCGAATACGACTCGAATCAGATCAAGGTGTTGCGTGGCCTCGACGCTGTGCGGAAACGGCCGGGGATGTACATCGGCGACACCGATGACGGCACCGGCCTCCACCACATGGTCTTCGAGGTGGCCGATAACTCCATTGACGAGGCCCTTGCCGGTTACTGTACCGAGGTCGCCATCGTCATCCACGGCGATAATTCCGTGACGGTCACGGACAACGGGCGCGGTATCCCCGTCGATATCCACACCGAGGAGGGCCGGTCCGCCGCCGAGGTGATCATGACCGTCCTGCACGCCGGGGGGAAGTTCGACAACAACTCCTACAAGGTCTCCGGGGGCCTTCATGGCGTGGGCGTTTCCGTCGTCAATGCCCTCTCCGAGCGCCTGCGGCTGGTCATCAAGAAGAACAGCCAGATTCACGTCCAGGAATACCGCGACGGGGAACCGGTGTCGCCGCTGAAGGTCGTCGGGGAGACGGACGAGCAGGGGACGCAGATCACGTTCCACCCGAGCTCCGAGACGTTCACCAACATCGACTTCAATTACGATATCCTCGCCAAGCGTTTCCGCGAGCTCTCTTTCCTCAACCCCGGGGTGCGGATCGTTCTCAAGGACGAGCGGAACGACAAAGAGGACGTCTTCGAGTACGCCGGCGGCATCCGCGCGTTCGTCGAGCACCTCAACAAGAACAAGCGACCGCTGCATCCGGCGGTGTTTCACCTCTCGACCCAACGTGAGGAGGTCCAGGTCGAGGTGGCGATGCAGTGGAACGACTCCTACCAGGAGTCCATCTTCTGCTTCACGAACAATATCCCCCAGCGTGACGGCGGCACCCACATGGCGGGTTTCCGCGCGGCGCTGACGCGGACGCTCAATGCCTACATGGAGGCCGAGGGCTACACTAAGAAGCTCAAGGTCAACCCCTCCGGTGACGATATCCGTGAGGGGCTTACGGCCGTCGTCTCCGTGAAGGTGCCCGATCCTAAGTTCTCCTCGCAGACCAAGGACAAGCTGGTCTCCTCGGAGGTCAAAGGACCGGTCGAGAGCGCCCTGGCCGAGGCTCTGCACGACTTCCTCTACGAGCACCCGCAGGATGCCAAGGCGATCATCGAAAAGGTCATCGATGCTGCCCGCGCCCGGGACGCCGCCCGCCGTGCACGCGAGATGACCCGGCGCAAGGGCGCCCTGGACGTGGCGGGGCTGCCCGGCAAGCTCGCCGACTGCCAGGAGCGGGATCCGGCCAACTCAGAGATCTATCTGGTCGAGGGCGACTCCGCTGGCGGCTCCGCCAAGCAGGGCCGGGACCGCCGGACCCAGGCGATCCTCCCGCTCAAGGGCAAGATCCTGAACGTCGAGAAGGCGCGTTTCGACAAAATGCTGTCCTCGGCGGAGGTGGGCACGCTGATCACGGCGCTCGGCTGTGGCATCGGCAAGGATGAGTTCGACCCGGACAAGCTCCGCTATCACCGCATCATCATCATGACGGACGCGGACGTCGACGGTTCCCACATCCGCACCCTGCTGCTGACGTTTTTCTATCGGCAGATGCCGGAGCTGGTCGAGCGTGGTCACATCTACATCGCGCAGCCGCCGCTGTACAAGGTCAAGCGCGGCAAGCAGGAGCATTATGTCAAGGATGATCAGGAACTTACGGAATATCTTCTGACTCTTGCGCTGGACAAGGCAAGCCTAGCGCCGGGGGGCAATACGGCCGCGATCACGGGTGAACCCCTCGGCCGGCTCATCCGCCAGTACCTGCGCACGATGGAGATGATCGATCACCTCGGCCGCCGCAGCGACCCGGCGATCCTCCGCGCGATGACGGCGTTACCGCCGCTTTGGGAGGACGATCTGGCCGCCGGGCAGTCGATGGCAGTGTGGTTCGATCAGCTCGTGGAGCGTCTCAACCAGGACCAGCCGACCGGCACGGATTACCGTGTGCAGGTACGCACGGGCACCGAGGGCGGTTTCCAGGACGCGGTCGTCACCAAGCGTATGCACGGCATCTTCTATCCGTACACGTTCCCGGCGCAGTTCTTCCTGTCCCAGGAGTACGAGACGCTGCGCAATCTCAGTGACGCCCTGCAGGGCCTGCTGCAGGCCGACGCCAGCGTGCATCGGGGCGAGCGCCGGAGCGGCGTCGACAGCTTCCAGCAGGCGGTCCAGTGGCTGCTGGACGAGGCCAAGCGCGGTCTGTCGGTCCAGCGCTACAAGGGACTTGGCGAGATGAACCCGGATCAGCTCTGGGAGACCACGATGGATCCGCATACGCGCCGGCTGCTGCAGGTGCGTATCGAGGACGTGGTCGGTGCCGACGGCATTTTCACCACCCTGATGGGGGACCATGTCGAGCCTCGGCGCGACTTCATCGAGCGCAATGCCCTCCAGGTGAGTAACCTGGATATCTGATACCAGCGTTGGTCGGGGCGGTCCCGGCTGTTCCGTCCGCCCATCGCGGGTTGGGAGACGTAAAAAAACCCCGGCGACAGCGCCGGGGTTTTCTTTTTAAATCAAAAAGTTATTCTATTTCTGCGTGTCAGCCGCGCCGTTTCGTGCGTCGTTCAAAGGGCGTGCCGGGATACCCCAGCGCGGACAGCGCGGCGGTCTCCCGCTCGATCCAGGCCTCGACCTCCGTCATGACCTCGTCGGGTTTTCGTCCCGCGGTCTCGATAGGCGGGCCGATACGCAGGCGCACCACGCCTGGACGGATGTGCCAGCCATCCCGGGGCCAGTGCTCGCCGGCGTTGTGGGCCACCGGCGTGATGGTGCTGCCGGTCTCACAGGCGAGGATCGCACCGCCGGCGCGGTAGCGCGCCTTGTGTCCGGCCGGCACCCGCGTCCCCTCCGGGTAGACGATGACCCACTGGCCGTCGGCGAGGCGCGCACTTCCCTTGCGGACCACCTGGCGCACGGCGTCACGCCCTGCCCCCCGGTCGATACCGATGGGCCGCAGCAGGCCGAATGCCCAGCCGAATACCGGCAGCCACAATAGCTCGCGCTTAACCACCCAGGTCTGCGGATAGAACAGCCGAACCAGCGCCACCGTCTCCCAGGCGCTCTGATGTTTGGCCATGACCACGCCGGGCTCCGACGGGATGTTCTCCCGCCCTTCGATCTCCTCGGTGATACCCGCGCTGATGCGCAGCCACACGCGCAGCCACCAGCACCAGCGACTGATGAACCAGTAGCGCCAGCGGAACGGGAGCACCGCCGTGAACAGGCTGAGCAGGCCCCAGAGCACCACCGAGATCACCACGCCACTGCGGAAGATGATCCCCTGAAGGAGGCGGGGAGTGGCCGTTTGATCCGTCATGTGCCGTCACCCGAGGCAATGATCGCCTCCGCTGCCGATGCCAGGTCGTCGAAGACCGGGGCATCGCCGGCCGTGCCCGCGGCGAGTGTCGCCTCGCCCTTGCCCGTACGCACCAGTAGGGGGCGGGCGTCTGCCGCGCGCGCCGCGTCCAGGTCCCGGGCGCTGTCGCCGACGAGGTGAGCCCCGGCGACCGGCCGGCCGAGGCGGCGCGCGACCTGGTGGAGGAGCCCCGGCGCGGGCTTGCGGCAGTCGCAGCCGTCATCCGGGCCGTGGGGGCAGACGAAGATGCCGCGGAGGTCCCCGCCGGCGGTCCGGATCGCCTCCAGCATGCGCGCGTGTATCGCCTCCAGATCCGCCGGCGTGATCAGTCCCCGCGCCACCCCGGACTGATTGGTGCAGACCACCACATCGAACCCGCAGCGGTTGAGCCGGGCTATCGCCTCCAGGCTGCCAGGCAGTGGCTGCCACTGTGCCGCCGTGCGGATGAAGGCCTCGGAGTCGGCGTTGATCACGCCGTCCCGGTCGAGGATCACGAGGTTGGTCACCGTCACGCGCTCCCCGGCAGCTGCGAGACGTCGGCGACGCGGAGGAACGAACCGGACAGCCGGTCCAGCAGTGCGAGGCGGTTGCGGCGTACCGCCTCGTCGTCCGCCATCACCATGACGTGCTCGAAGAACCGGTTGACCGGTCCGTTCAGCCCGGCCAGGTGTTCGAGCGCGGCGGCATAGTCCCCCGCCGCCACCTGCCGCGTGACCACCGTCTCCGCTTCCGCCACGGCCTCGTCCAGCGCCCGTTCCTCGGCCTGTTCGAAGCGGGCCGGATCCGGTGCCGGCAGGGCCCCGTCCGCTTCGCCGGACTTGCGCAGGATGTTGCGGATGCGCTTGTTCGCCTCGGCGAGGCTCGCCGCCTCCGGACGGGCGAGAAATGCCTGACAGGCACGCAGGCGGCGGTCGAAATCGGGGATCCCGGCGGTGGCGTCGGCGCCCCCGGCAACGGCACGCACCGCGGCGAAGACCTCAGCCGGCACGCCGTCGTCGAGGTAGTGCGCCCGCAGCCGTTCCAGGCAGAAATCGATCACTGGTGTTACCTGGGCGTCGCCGTCGAGGCCGCCGGGCAGGTTGTCCGCCGCGGCCGCGAAGACCGCGTGCAACGGCACGTCGTGATTGCCCTCGAGCAGCGAGCGCACCAGGCCGAGCGCGGCACGGCGCAGCCCGAATGGGTCCTTGGCGCCGGTGGGTGCCTTGCCCACCGCGAAGATCCCGACCAGCGTGTCCGCGCGCTCGCACACGGCGAGCAGGCGACCGAGCGCGGAGGCGGCCACCGCATCGCCCGCAGCCCGGGGCTGGTAGACCTCGTCCAGGGCATCGGCGACCGGTGCCGGCTCGCCGTCCTCCCGGGCGTAGTAGCGCCCCATCACGCCCTGGAGCTCGGGGAACTCGTCGACCATCTCGGTGAGGAGATCCGTCTTCGCCAGCCAGGCGGCGCGCTCGGCCTGCGCCGCGTCCGCGCCGAAGGCCGGGGCGAAACGCCGTGCCAGGGCGGCGACGCGGGCGCTCTTGTCATAGAGCGTGCCCAGCGCCTTCTGGAAGACCACGGCGCCGAGGTCGTCCACCCGCTCCGCCAGCGGCGTGCGCCGGTCCTGGTCCCAGAAGAACGCCGCGTCCGCGAGCCGTGGCCGGATCACGCGCTCGTTGCCGGCGACCACCGCGGACGGATCCCGGCTGTCGATGTTGGCCACGGCGATGAAGCGCGGCAGCAGCCGGCCGTCCCCGCCACGGACCGGGAAGTACTTCTGATGCCCCTCCATGCTGGAGACCAGGGCCTCCTCGGGCACCCGCAGGAACGCCTCGTCGAAGCTGCCTGCCAGCGCGACGGGCCATTCCACCAGGGCCGCGACCTCCTCGAGCAGGTCCTCGCGTACCTCGGCGGTGCCGCCGATCCCCCGCGCGGCGGCCTCGACCTGCTCACGGATGTACTCGCGGCGCGCGTCGAAGTCCGCGATCACGTAGCCCGGGTCACGCAGGCGCTCGGCGTAGTTCGCCGCGGTCACCGGGATGGCTGCCGGATGATGGAAGCGGTGGCCGCGGCTCTCGCCACCGCTGGCGAGCTCCAGCACCTCCACCGGCACCACCGTGTCGCCGAGGCGAACCACCAGCCAGTGCACCGGCCGTACGAAGGCCGCGTCGCTGTCGCCCCAGCGCATGCGCTTGGGGATGGGCAGCCGGGCCAGGGCCTGGTCGATGACCTCCGGCAGCAGCGCCGCGGTCTCGCGGCCCGGCTCGATGCCGCGGTAGCCCAGGCGCTCGCCCTTGTCGGTCTCCATGCGCTCGAGCGCCTCCACCGCCACGCCGCAGGAGCGCGCGAAACCCTCCGCCGCCTTGGTGGGATTGCCGTCGGCATCGAAGGCCGCGGCGACCGCGGGACCGGCGCGCTCGATGGTGCGGTCCGGCTGACGTGTGGCCACCGACTCGAGCGTCACCGCCAGCCGGCGCGGGGTCGCGTAGGCGTGGTGTGCACCATGCCCGACGCCCGCCTGGTCCAGCCCCGCCGTGATCTCGTCGGCAAAGCGGGTCATCAGCTCGTGCAGGGCCGTCGGCGGGAGCTCCTCGGTGCCGAGCTCGATGAGCAGGTCCTCTCGCGCGTCAGTCATGCGGAACGATCCTCTGCGGTGTTCGACAGCGGGAAGCCGAGCGCCTCCCGGGTGGCGTAATAGCCCTCGGCGACAGCGCGGGCGAGCGCGCGTACGCGCAGGATGTAGGCTTGGCGCTCGGTGACCGAAATGGCGTGGCGCGCGTCCAGCAGGTTGAACGTATGCGACGCCTTCAGTGCCTGCTCGTAGGCCGGCAGCGGCAGTCCCGCCTCGACCAGACGCTGGCTTTCGCGCTCGCAGGTGTCGAACCAGTGGAACAGGCTCGCGACGTCCGCGTGCTCGAAGTTGTACGCTGACTGCTCGCGCTCGTTCTGCAGGAACACGTCACCGTAGGTCACCGTGCCCGCGGGCCCCTCGGTCCAGATCAGGTCGTAGACGCTGGCCTTGTCCTGGAGGTACATGGCGATGCGTTCCAGCCCGTAGGTGATCTCCCCGGTCACCGGTCGGCAGTCCAGTCCGCCCGCCTGCTGGAAATAGGTGAACTGGGTGATCTCCATGCCGTTGAGCCAGACCTCCCAGCCCAGGCCCCAGGCGCCGAGGGTGGGGGACTCCCAGTTGTCCTCGACGAAGCGGATGTCGTGCACCAGCGGATCAACGCCGAGGGCCTTCAGCGAGCCCAGGTACTGCTCCTGGATGTCCGCCGGCGAGGGCTTGAGCACCACCTGGAACTGGTAGTAATGCTGCAGCCGGTTCGGGTTCTCGCCGTAGCGGCCGTCGGTCGGCCGGCGGGAGGGCTGGACGTAGGCGGCGTTCCAGGGCTCCGGGCCGATCGAGCGCAGGAAGGTCGCCGGGTGGAACGTACCCGCGCCCACCTCCATGTCCAGCGGCTGGAGCACGACGCAGCCGCGTTCCGCCCAGTAGCGCTGGAGTTCCAGGATGAGCTGCTGAAAGGTGATCATTGCGTTGCCGTCCGACTCCGTACGGTGGATGGCCCCGGCGGGGGCCGGGAGAAAATCGCAGAGTATACCGCGGGCTGCGACAGACGGGACAGTGGCGTACGATTGCCGGGACGGGCGCCCCGTGGCCGGTTATGCACCTTTATTGGGCGCACCTGATGGGTGCGTGCCTTATTTTGGTGCAATAGCGTCGATGGCGATCTGCTCTACCCGTCCGCGAACCGCGCCGGAATGCCCTGACTCCGTGGTGGAGCCCTCTGGCATGATTTCTGCTAACTTCACCGCGGGTAAACGTATGCACCATGGAGGCAAGACTATGTCCCGCACCGCCGAGGACGTCCTCAAGCTGATCGAAGACAACGATATCAAGTTCGTCGATCTCCGCTTCACCGACTCGAAGGGCAAGCAGCAGCACGTCACCGTGCCTGCGCACACCATCGAGGAGGATACCTTCGAGTCCGGCAAGATGTTCGACGGCTCCTCCATCTCCGGCTGGAAGGGCATCAACGAGTCCGACATGATCATGCTGCCGGACCCGGAGACCGCGGTGGTCGACCCCTTCTACGAGGAGCCGACGCTCAACCTGGTCTGCGACATCATCGAGCCCAGCACCATGCAGGGCTACGAGCGCGACCCGCGCTCCATCGCCCGTCGCGCCGAGGCCTATCTCCAGTCCACCGGCGTCGGCGACGTGGCCATGTTCGGCCCGGAGAACGAGTTCTTCGTTTTCGACGATGTGCGCTGGGGCGCGGACATGAGCGGCAACTTCTACAAGGTCGACTCCATGGAGGCCCAGTGGAACTCCGAGCGTGTCTATGCTGACGGCAACATGGGCCACCGTCCGGGTGTGAAGGGCGGCTACTTCCCGGTGCCGCCGGTGGACAGCCTCCACGACATGCGTTCGGCCATGTGCCTCGCCCTCGAGGAGATGGGCCAGACCACCGAGGTGCACCACCACGAGGTGGCGACCGCCGGGCAGTGCGAGATCGGCAGCAAGTTCAACACCCTGGTGAAGAAGGCGGACGAGGTCCAGACCCTGAAGTACGTGGTGCACAACGTCGCCCACGCCTTCGGCAAGACCGCCACCTTCATGCCCAAGCCGCTGGTCGGCGATAATGGCAACGGCATGCACGTCCACCAGTCGATCGCCAAGACCGGTGAGGCCCTGTTCGCCGGCGACCAGTACGGTGGCCTCTCCGAGACCGCGCTGTACTACATCGGCGGCATCATCAAGCATGCCAAGGCGATCAACGCCTTCGCCAACGCCTCGACCAACAGTTACAAGCGCCTGGTCCCGGGCTTCGAGGCGCCGGTGCTGCTGGCGTATTCGGCGCGTAACCGCTCCGCGTCCGTGCGCATCCCGTGGGTCTCGAACCCCAAGGCGCGGCGTGTGGAGATCCGCTTCCCGGACAGCACCGCCAACCCGTACCTCGCCTTCGCGGCGATGCTCATGGCCGGCCTCGACGGGATCGAGAACAAGATCCACCCCGGCGACGCCATGGACAAGGACCTCTACGACCTGCCCCCCGAGGAGGAGGCCGAGATCCCGAAGGTGGCGTTCTCCTTCGAGGAGGCGCTGGACGCGCTCGACAAGGACCGCGCGTTCCTCACCAAGGGCGGCGTGTTCACCGACGACGCCATCGACGGCTACCTCGAGCTCAAGGGCGAGGAGGTCCAGCAGCTGCGCATGACCACGCACCCGGTGGAGTTCGATCTCTACTACAGCGTGTAACCGCGACTGCCCGAGCGGCGGGCCGTCCCTGCGGCCCGCCGCTGTCCCGCCGGACGCCGCCGTGGGTGGCGCGCCGGGGGCCAAAGCCGCTACATTGGCGCCATGAGCGTACCAACCGTCTCCCGCCTGACCGTTCTCTGTCTGTTCGCCATCCTCGTGGCGGCGGTCGCGGCGCCTGCCGCAGCCGACGTCTATCGCTGGGTGGACGACCAGGGCCAGGTCCATTTCAGCGACGAGCCCCACGACGGTGCCGAGCCCGTCGACGTCGGCGAGCCCACGGTTGTCGATTCGCTGCCAGCCCCCCAGGGGACGGGTCCGAAGGACGACGCGGACCGCGGCGGGGACGACAGCGATTCCGGCACGGGTGACGGCGCGGCGGCACAGACACAATGGCGCATTGCCATCGCCGCCCCGTCGGACGAGGCCACCGTGCGGGACAACCAGGGCAAGCTCCAGCTCGTGCTCGACGTACGTCCCCGTCTCTCCGAGGATCAGCGGATCCTGATCCTGGTCGACGGCAGTCCCTACCGGCAGGGGCCGTTCACCGTCACCGATATCACCCTTTCCGGGCTCGACCGGGGCGCCCACGAGCTCCAGGCGCTGCTCCGCGACGACAGCGGGCGCGTGCTCGCACGCAGCGCGACGGTCACCGTCTACCTGCACCAGGCCTCCCGGCTGTTCCGTAACCGCTGAGCGGTGCGCCTTATTCGGGGGCACTGCCCTTGAATACCCCATCGGGGCGCACCATTATAGTGCATACACCCACCGCCTGTGCGCCCTGCCCCCCGCTATGCATGCGTCTGCGCCGGTCGGCGCGGTTTTTGCTATCCCCTTCCATGGACCCGTATCGGGGCAGACAGGGACATGCATGGAGATCAAAGTGGCGCAGGAGCCCATCGTCGAGTACCTCACCACGGCCATCGTGGTGCTCGATGCCGGCAATCGCATCGTTGACATCAATCCGGCGGCTGAAAGCCTGCTGCGTATCAGTGCACGCCAGATCCGCGGGATGGGCGTGGACGAGGCGCTGCCCGGGCTGAACGGCATCGCCGAGGCCCTCTCCCGGGCCCGTGAGCGCGGCACCAGCTTCACGGACCGCGAGCACCAGATCGCGCTCGCCGGTGAGCTGGTGACCCTGGACTGTTCCGTGACCCCGCTGCCCGACGGCGGCTTGCTGCTGGAGCTCGCCCAGCTCGACCGCCACCTGCGCATCAGCCGCGAGCATCAGCTGATCTCCCAGAACCGGGCGATCCGCGAGCTGATCCGGGGGCTCGCCCACGAGATCAAGAATCCGCTCGGCGGCCTGCGCGGCGCCGCCCAGCTGCTCCGGCGCCAGCTCGACGACGACGCACTGCGCGAGTACACGGACGTCATCATCAGTGAGGCCGATCGCCTGCGCGGCCTGGTCGACGGCCTGCTCGGACCCAATACCCAGGCCCAGCGCAGCCCGGTGAACATCCACGAGATCCTCGAGCGTGTGCGTCACCTCGCCAGTGCCGAGGCGCCGGAGGGCGTGACCTTCGTGCGCGACTACGACCCGTCAATCCCGCCGCTGGACGCCGCCCGCGACCAGCTCCTGCAGGCGCTGCTCAACCTGGTGCGCAACGCGCTCCAGGCGGTCGGCGACCACGGCCAGATCACCCTGCGCACCCGCACCCAGCGGCGCTTCACCATCGGTGATGTCCCCCATCGGCTGGTGGTGCGCGTGGACATTATCGACAACGGTCCGGGCATCCCCCCGGACCTCATCGAGCGCATCTTCTACCCCATGATCACTTCCCGGCCCGAGGGGACCGGGATCGGTCTGCCCATCGCCCAGAACCTGGTGGCCCAGCACGGCGGGCTCATCGAGTGCTCCAGCGTGCCCGGGCGCACCGAGTTCACCGTATGGCTGCCCCTGGAGGACGCCGAATGAGTGCCGCCGAACGCATCTGGATCGCCGACGACGATCGCTCCATACGCTGGGTCCTCGCCCGTGCGCTGGAGGCCGACGGCCTCGCCGCGGAGGGCTATGCCAGCGCCGAGGAGGTCCTCGCCGCGCTCGAGCACCGTCGCCCGGACGTGATCGTCACCGACATCCGGATGCCCGGCATGGATGGCCTGGCACTGCTGGAGCGCCTGCGCGGCGTCGCCCCCGAGGTGCCCGTGATCGTGATCACCGCGCACAGCGACCTGGACGCCGCGGTCTCCTCGTACGAGGGCGGGGCCTTCGAGTACCTGCCCAAGCCCTTCGACGTCGAGGAGGCGGTGGAGCTCGTCCGCCGCGCCCTCGCCGCCGCCCGCGAACGTGCCCCGAGGGCGGACGACGCCGGGCCGGTGCCGGAGATTATCGGCGAGGCGCCGGCGATGCAGGAGGTCTTCCGCGCCATCGGCCGGCTGTCGCGCTCGCATATCACGGTCCTCATCAACGGCGAGTCCGGGACCGGCAAGGAGCTGGTCGCCCGCGCCCTGCACCGGCACAGCCCGCGCGCGGACAAGCCCTTTATCGCCCTGAACATGGCCGCCATCCCCCGCGACCTCATGGAGTCCGAGCTCTTCGGTCACGAGCGCGGCGCCTTCACCGGTGCCCACCAGCAGCGCCGCGGGCGCTTCGAGCAGGCGGACGGGGGCACGCTGTTCCTCGACGAGATCGGCGACATGCCCGCCGAGCTGCAGACGCGGCTGCTGCGGGTCCTCGCCGACGGCGAGTTCTACCGTGTGGGTGCCCACACCCCCATGCACGTGGACGTGCGCATCATCGCCGCGACCCACCAGAACCTGGAGCGCCTGGTCGAACAGGGGCGATTCCGCGAAGACCTCTTCCATCGCCTCAACGTGATCCGGCTGCACGTGCCGGCGCTGCGCGAGCGCGCCGCCGACGTCCCCTCTCTCGCGCGTCATTTCCTCGCCCGCAGCGCGCGCGAGCTCAACGTCGAGCCCAAGGTCCTGACCCCCGCCGTCGAGCGGCGGCTCGCCGCTCTGCCCTGGCCCGGCAACGTGCGCGAGCTGGAGAACACCTGCCGCTGGCTGACCGTGATGGCCAGCGGCCGCGAGATCCATGAAGAGGACCTGCCCCGCGACCTCAACGAGGAGAGCGTGGCCGAGACCGCCGGCGGCCAGTACGGCAGCTGGGAGGAGGCGCTCACCGCTTGGGCCCGGACGGTGGCCACCGGCCCCGAGCCGGAGGCGCTCGCCCAGGCCCACGACCGCTTCGAGCAGGTCATGATCCGCGCCGCGCTGGAGCACACCGCCGGCCACCGCCAGGAGGCCGCACGGCTGCTGGGCTGGGGCCGCAATACCCTGACCCGCAAGATCAAGGAGCACGGCCTGGAACTCTAGGGAAACGCTGAGCCCCTTCCCGCGGTCGGGTCCCGGCGTCTGCGCGGCGTTTCGCCAACGGGGCCTACGGCATCCGGAAACGCACGCCCCCGTCGCCGTGCTCGGCCACGTAGGTGGTCAGTGTCCGGGCGTCCTCGTCCGGCCGGTGATGATTGAGCAGGTATTCCGCGAAGGGCACCTCGATCTGATGGCGGACAGCCCGCCGCAGGGAACGGGCGCCGAACTGGCGGTCGAATCCCGCGCGGGCGACATGGCTCAGTACTGCCGGCCGTGCCTCCAGACGGCAGCGATGCTTGAGCAGCCGGCGGTTGAGTCGCTCGACCTCGAGTGCCACCAGCCGTTCCACCAGCTCCGGTTCGATCCAGTTGAACACCGTGATGTTGTCGATCCGGTTGACGAACTCCGGGGTGAAGGCCCGCAGGAGCTTGTCGCGGACGATCTCCTCCACCCGACGATGCCGGCGCCGTGTGCTCGAAGGCAGCCAGCGCCGCAATCCACTCTGCCGGCGCTGCTCGTCGCGCTGTATCTCCCGGGCCCCCAGGTTGCTGGTCATGAATACCAGGGCGTTACGGAAGCTGTAGGTCCGCTCGCCGGAGGCGACCGTGAGCAGGCCGTTGTCGAATACGTTGAGCAACGCCTGGAGCACCTCGGGGCTGGCCTTCTCCAGCTCGTCGAAAAGCACGATCCCCGGGCGGCCGTGGTCGCCCTCGAGACGGTCCTGATCCAGCAGCGTGTTGCCCTCCTTGGCCCCGACGTAACCGGGAGGGGCGCCGGTGAGGGCCGCCGCGTAGTGCTCCTGGGAGAGCGTGTTCATGTCGACCCGGCAGAACGCGTCGGCATCGCCGTGCAGGGAGCGCGCCAGCGACCGGACCACCTCCGTCTTGCCCACCCCGGTCGGGCCGAGGAACAGCGCGGTGAACAGCGGCCGGCGGGGGTCGGTTATGTCGGCGCGTACCACCTTTAGGATGTCCTCCACCGCGCGCAGGGCGTCGTCCTGGCCGATGATCTCGTTCTGGAGGGTGCCCATGACCGTGTCGACGTCGAAACGGAAGCGGCTCTCCAGCGTGGACTGACTCGCCAGGTGCGCCTGTACGACGTCCTCGCCGGCGGCGTTCTCCGCTTTCAGCGCGCTGCGCTGGGCCTGTTCCCGGTGGCTGTTCTCCAGCATGTCATTGATGAACGGCATGCGCGGGGCTCCTGGTGCCTGCGGGATTACGGTTCCCGGCCCGCAGGCCGGGAACACGCGGGGGTGGCCTCGTCAGGCCTCCTTTTCCTCGGCGTCGTAGGGGATACTGCCGACCGGGCACTGGGCGACGCCGGCCTTGCGCCGGGTGATCGCCTCGACGTCCTCGCGGGCCTTCTCGGCGTCCTTAACCCAGGTCCGGTAGAACTCGAAGGGACAGTCCGCGACGCCCCTGTCCCCGTCACCCGAGGCGTGCATCCCGGTGTAGCCGCGGTGCAGGATCTTGAACAGGTGGTTCTGGGACTGGTCGTTCGCGCGCGCATCGCGGATCTCGGACACCGAGAGCTGGGCGTACTGGATGCCCATCTCCTCCTCGCCGCATTCGCCGAGTGAACGGCCGTCGAAACCGATGATCGCGGAATGGCCGAAGTAGCTGTAGACCCCGTCGAAGCCGCTGGCGTTGGACACCGCGACGTAGGAGTTGTTGGCCCAGGCCATGGTCTTGGACATCATCACCTGCTGCTCCTTCGCCGGGTACATGTAGCCCTGGCAGCGGACGATGAGCTCGGCGCCCTTCATGGCGCAGTCGCGCCAGATCTCCGGGTAGTTGCCGTCGTCGCAGATGATCAGGCTGACCTTCAGGCCCTTGGGACCCTCGCTGACGAAGGTCTGGCCGCCGGGGTACCAGCCCTCGATCGGGCACCAGGGGATGACCTTGCGGTACTTCTGGACAATCTCGCCCTTGTTGTCCATGAGGATCAGGGTGTTGTACGGGTTCTTCTTCGGATGCTCCTCATGGCGCTCGCCGGTGAGCGAGAACACCCCCCAGGTATTGGCCTTGCGGCAGGCCCTGGCGAAGATCTCGGTCTCCTCGCCGGGGACGCTGCTCGCCGTGTCCATCATCTCCTTCGGGTCGTACATGATCCCGTGGGTGCTGTATTCCGGGAAGATCACCAGGTCCATGCCGGGCAGGCCCTGCTTCATGCCGACGACCATATCGGCGATCTTCTCGGCGTTCTCCAGGACCTCGGCCCGGGTGTGCAGCCGCGGCATCTTGTAGTTGACGACCGCGACCCCGACCGTGTCCTTACTGCTGGAAATGTCACCGTGACGCATGTTGTCACTCCTCTCTCTTGGTGCGCTTGGAGGCGATTGGGCACGTCGGCCCGTTCGTTTTCCGCCGTGTCCGGGCGGTTCAGAAGGTGAGATACCGTTCCGCGACCTCGTCGGTGAGCTCCTCGCCGTGGCCCGCCACGGCCACACGGCCCTTGTCGAGGACGATGAAGTGGTCCGAGGCCCTGCGTGCGAAGGGGATGTTCTGATCGACCAGCACGACGGTGATGCCGAACTCCCGGTTGAGCCGCAGCAGTACCTGCTCGATCTCATGGACGATGTTCGGCTGGATACCCTCGGTGGGCTCGTCGAGGAGGAGGACCCTGGGGTCCATGGCCAGTGCCCGCGCGATCGCGAGCTGCTGTTGCTGCCCGCCGGACAGGTCGCCGCCGCGGCGGTCGAGGAATTCGCGGAGCACGGGGAACAGCTCCAGGATGTGTCCGGGGAGGTCCCGGCGCCCGTCCCTGCGGGTGTAGGTCCCCATGACGATGTTCTCGCGCACGCTGAAGCGCGGGATCACCTCGCGGCCCTGGGGGATATAGCCGATGCCGCGGCGCGCCCGTTCGTGAGTGGGCAGCCGGCTAAGGTCCTCGCCGCGGAACGACAGCCGCCCGGAGATGCCGTCGGTCAGCCCCATGACGGTGCGCAACAGCGTGGTCTTGCCCACGCCGTTGCGGCCGAGCACGCTCACGAAGCTCCCCTCGGGAACCGTGAAGCTCACGTCCTGGACGATCGGACTCTTGCCGTAATAGGAATACAGGGCCTGCGCCTCAAGCATCGTCGCCTCCGTTTGCCAGGTACGCCTCGCGCACGGCGGGGTCGTTCTCCACATCGGCGATGCTGCCCTCGGCGAGCAGCGTCCCCATGTCCATGACCGTCACCGTCTCGGCGATCTCGCGCACGAACCCCATGTCGTGCTCAACGACGATCATCGTGTGACTGCCCTTCAGGGCGTTGAATATGCCCGCGGTCTTGTGGGTCTCCTGTATGGTCATCCCGGCAGTGGGCTCGTCGAAGAGGATCAGCCGGCTGTCCTGCATCAGCAGCATGGCGATCTCCAGCCACTGGGTCTGGCCGTGGGATAGGTTGCCGGCGCGCGTGTGCAGCTCGCCGGTCAGCTCCACGAGTTCGAGGACCTCCGCCATGCGGCCGCGCACCCGTGAGCGGAACACACCCAGTGCGCTAAGTACGCCGGGGTGCTGGGACCGGGCCACCTCGAGGTTTTCGCAGACCGTTAGATCCCTGAAGACTGCCGGTGTCTGGAACTTGCGGCCGATGCCGCAGCGGGCACGCTGGTATTCCTTCAGGCCGGTGATGTCGCGGTCATCGAAGACTACCCGGCCCGCGGTTGGCAGTGTCTTGCCGCAGATCAGATCGAGCGTGGTCGACTTCCCCGCGCCGTTCGGGCCGAGCAGGCAGCGCAGCTCGCCGAACTTCAGGGACAGGTTCAGGCCGTCCACGGCGCGAAGCCCGCCGAAATGCACGCCCAGTTCCTTAAGTTCGAGATGCGCCATGACTACTGCCCCCCCTGCTCGCCGGCCCGGGCCGGCACGGCGCCGGTGCCTGTCGGGAGCGCCTTGGCCGTGCTGTTGCGGTGACGGCGCAGCCGCTCGTGGAGCCTGGTGGCAATTCTGCGGAATACGCCGAACAGGCCGTCGGGCATGAACAGCACGACGAGAATGAACGTGACGCCGAGGAACAGCGTCCAGCCCTCGACGAAGAGGTCCGAGAGCCGTCCCTCGAGGATGTTGACCACTATCCCGCCGAGCGCCGCCGCGACCAGGGAGTTACGGCCGCCGACCGCACACCAGATGACGATCGCGAGGCTGAACGGCACCCCCATGTAGGTTGGTGAGGCGAACTCCAGCACCAGGACGTAGAGCATTCCCGCCCAGCCGGCGATCATCGCGGAAATGCAGAACACCACCGTCTCGAAGCTCGAGACGTGGTAGCCGAAGAACCGCACCCGGTCCGGGTTCTCTTTGATCGCGCGCAGGATGAGTCCGACCTTGCTGCGCGTCAGTGCCACACACGCCGCCGTCGCGACGAGCAGGCACCCGGCCACGAAGTAGTAGAAGGCGGTGCTGTAGGGGTCCGCGGTCCAGCCCGCGAGCACCAGCGGCGCCAGCCCCGTCAGGCCGTTCTGGCCGCCCGTGTACATCTGGTACTCGACGAACACGAGCTGGATGGCGACCAGCAGTGCGAGGGTGATGATCGCCACGAACACCCCGGTGATGCGGCCGCGGAACATGAACGTGCCGATCACGCCCGCGACCGCCGCCGGGAGCAGAACGCCGGCGAGCAACGTTACCGTCAGGGAGTGGAAGGGGACCCAGAACCACGGCAGTGTCTCGACGTTGGTCCAGCCCATGAAGTCGGGAAGGCCGCCCGGGTTCGCCGCGCTCGCCCCGAGCTTGAGATGCATCGCCATGATGTAGGCGCCGATGCCGAAGGTCGCCGCCTGCCCGAGGTTGAGGATCCCCGCGTAGCCCCAGGACAGCGCCAGCGCCATGGCCACCATGCCGAGAGCGAGGTAGCGCGCAAAGGTGTTGAGCTCGAATCCGTCGAAGGACAGGTACCAGGGCACGGCGAGCAGCACCAGTGCGGCGAACAGTGCGTATCCGACGCAGTCGAAGCGGAAATTCTGGTTCATAGCGTGGCTCCCCTATCGCCGGATCCGGTCGGCGAACAGGCCCTGGGGCCAGAACCGGATAAGAACGATGATGGCCATCAGCACGGCGACCCGGCCGATGGTGTCGTTGAGCAGGAACGAGAACAGCGCGGTCGCCTCGCCCACGAGCCCGGAGGCCGCCGCCGTGCCCAGCAGGCTGCCCACCCCGCCGACGATCACCACCAGGAAGGCGTCCACCACGAGATTGGTGCCCATGCCGGGGGTGACACTGGCGAGCGGTGTGATGAGGGCGCCGGCGATGCCCGCGAGTCCGGCGCCGTATGCGAACGTCAGCGCATACACGCGCTCGGTCCGTATGCCGTAGCACTCGGAGATCTCGCGGTTCTGGATGACCGCGCGCAGCTTGGTCCCGAACTCGGTGCGCGTCATTAGATACCAGGTGGCAACGAGCACGGCTACCGAGAAGAAAAGAAGAAAAATCCGGTAGTTGGACATGTATACGTCGGCGATCCGCAGATTGCCGTCCAGCATCGCGGGGCGCTCGACGTAGCGGGAGTCGGGACCCGCGATCATGCGCACGAGCTGCTGGAGCACGATACCGACGCCCCAGGTGGCGAGGATGGTGTCCAGCGGCCGGTGATACAGCCAGCGGACCAGGCCGCGTTCGATGGCCAGCCCCAGCAGTGCGAAGAATACGAATACCAGGGGCAGCCCGAGAAACAGCCCAATACCCAGAAAGCTCTGCAGGAACCAGGCGGCATAGGCGCCGAGCATCACGAACTCGCCGTGGGCGAGATTGATGACCCCCATCGCGCCGTAGATGATCGCCAGGCCCAGGGCGACCAGCAGCAGAATGGAGGCGGTGCTCAAACCGGTGAAGGCCTGATTGAAGAATACGTCCATAGTCCGATTCCCCGGTCGGGAGGCGGGCGCCACCGGCGCCCGCCCGTCCGGCCATTAGCCCTTGACGAGGCCCTCCGCGGTGCACGACTGGCCGTCGTAGGCCCAGTACGGCTCCGGGGCCACACGCGTGTCCGACTCGACCAGGACCCGGGCCTGACCGTCGCTCTGCCACTGCCCGATCTTCGGCCACAGGTGGGTGTGGAGATTGGGATCGATCTCGATCTCGCCCTGGGGGGCCGTGGTTCGCAGGCCCACCGCCGCGTCGCGGATACTGATCGGGTCGATGTCGCTCCTGGCGAGCTGCTCGACCGCCGCCTTGAACTGGTAGACCTGGAAGTAGGCGGCCTCGCTGACGAAGTGCGTGACCTGGTCGCTGCCGTAGCGTTTGAGATAGGCCTCGACGAAACGCTCGTTCGCGGCGGACTGGTGGGCCATGAAGTACGGTGCCGAGGAGAAATTCCCTGCGGCCGCCTCGCCGCCCATCGCCTTGACCTCGATCTCCGAGCGCGTGAGGCTCGCCACCGGCATCTCCCCCGGGTCGAAGCCCGCGGCGTGGAGCTGGCGCTGGAAGGCCACGTCGGAATCGCCGACCAGGGTGCAGAAGATCACGTCCGGCTCTTCGCGCCGGATCCGGTTGATCGCGGATCCGAAGTCCGAATGGCCCAGCGGCACGTACTCCTCGTTGGCGACCTCGCCGCCGAGGCGGTCCAGGAGGATCTTGCAGACGTTGTTCTCCTCCCGGGGATAGACGTAGTTGTTACCGATGAGATAGAAGCGCTTGCCGAATTTCTCGGCGAGCCAGGGCACGAATTCCTGCTGCTGCTGGTTGGGCACGGCGCCGCCGTACATGACGTTGCGCGAGCATTCTCGGCCCTCGTAGAGGGTCGGGTACCAGTAGAGGTTGTTGCGTTGCTCGACCACCGGGAGTACCGCCTGGCGGCTCGCCGAGGTGTAGGAGCCGAACACACTCACGCACTTGTCCCGTATCACCAGGCGCCGTACGCGGTCGGCGAATGTGGCCGGGTCGGAGGCGGGATCCTCCACGTAGGGCCGCAGTTTCATGCCGTTGACGCCGCCGTTGGCGTTGATCTCCTCGATCGCGAGCATGCACGCGTCGTGCAGCGTGCTCTCGACCACGGCGACCGGACCGGTCAGGGAGAAGAGCACGCCTACGGGGATCTCACCGTTGGCCGCGTGTGCCATGCCTTCGCCCTTGATCCAGATCCCGGGGAAGCCGGCGGCGCCGGCCGCACCGGCGGCGGCCACGCCCTTTAGGAAATTTCGTCGTTTCATTTCGGTACTCCCGGTTTTTCGTCCTGCGCGTATCCCGATCCAGCGGGAATGGCGGGCACAAAAAAAGCCCCTTGATCGGCAATTAACGAATGCCGGTATCAAGGGGCCGCGTTGCCCGTCTGGAGGCCGTCCCATCTGCATTGATGGGTCGGTTACAGTTACTTAAAGCACAAGGAGTGTGGTTTCGCAACCCCTTGTTGTGTATGAATTAAATTTCTTTTTTGGAGAAATTATGGCAATAGGATACCGCCGGGGATTTCGCCCCGTGAAAAAATCAACCGATTCCCGATTCCATGAAAAAGGCCTTCTCTGGCCGACATCTGGACGGCGCCGTTGCCGTCCCCGCATGATCAAGACTTGCGAATTGATCACCCGCGGTTCGATGTCATTGCCCGGTGGTCCGCTCCCCAGGCCGTACAGGGATATATCGTTTAATCAGTTTTTAGATCGTGTATTGCGAATTTCCGCAATAATCGACCCTCCCCGGCGAATGGCCGTGACGTTCATGGAAACCGTGACCGTTTCATACGCATTCCATATCCGTTTTCCGGTGACCATTTTGTTCCGGTGCCGCCGGTAAGCGGTCAGCGGGTCTTGTCCAGGTCCACCGTCTTGGCGCTGATATTGCCCAGGATGCCGTCCGCGTTGATGATCGCCTGGGCGATCTCCACCGTGGTCGCACGCTTGGCCATCGCCTGGCTCCGGATGATCGAGTACGCCTCGTCCTCCGGGATCTGGTGAAGCCGCATCAGGATGAATTTTGCCTGGCTCACGGTTTGGGTGTTCTTGACCTTCGCCTTGAGCTTGCTCAGCGCGCGTTGTGAGCGCCGGAAGTCGTCCCAGATCCGGCGCGCGAGCACCATGCTGCTAAGCACGCCCGAGGGCCGTAATGGCTTTGTCAGTACCGCGTCAGCGCGCATCTCCAGCAGGGCCTCGAGGACCGAGGGGTTCTCGTAGCTCACCACCCCGATCACGGTGGGGCGGTGTTCAACATCCTTGTCCACCAGCTGGCGCAGGGCCCGTGACGGGGATTCGGTCACCTCGATGAACACGAGATCCGCGTGCTCCGGCAACCGCTCGGGCAACGGCCATATCGCCTCGGCCTGGCACCCGATCCGCCGTACCTGCTGCAGCAGCTGCTCCGCGTGACTGTCCCGTGGGTGGAGCACGAGTACGCGCAGATTACGGATGCTCTTTATGATGTTGCTCGTTGCCATCAACTCCGCATCTTCGTTGCTGTCATGAGCGTCGGCGACGGCCCGGATGGGTGATGTCCACGCTCCAGTCGTTGAGCGCGGGGACCACGAGGTAAGGGTCTGGCTTGATCGCGCGCGGGAGCTCCCGCTCGACGACGTACTGGCCCGTCCGGTCCACGCGGGCGATGCGGGAGTGCAGGTAGGTGTGGTTGTTGTCGGGATCGATCTTCACGCGGCCCTGCGGCGCCTCGAATTCCGAGCCCCGCAGCACGTCGCGGAGCCGGTCGGTATCGGTACTCCCGGCCATGCGCAGCGCATTGGCGAACATGTGGACCTGGAAGTAGCTCGCCTCACCGCAGCTGGTCACGACCGTGTCGTCGCCGTAGCGTGCGCGGAAGCGCTTGAGGAAGGCACGGTTGGCCTCGGTTTCCAGGTTCTGGAAGTACGGTGCTGCGGTAATGTGGCCCGCCGCCGCCTCCGCCCCCATCGCCGCGACCTCGGACTCGCTGGTGGTCAGGCTGCCGATAGGTACGCTGGTCCCGTCGCCCGGGTAGGCGAGATAGGACTGGTAGAAGCGTACCGTGGCGTCGCCGACCACCGTGGAGAAGATCACGTCGGGGCGGAGGCGTTCGATCTCGGCGAGGATCGGCTGGAAGTCGTCCGCGCCCGCGTCGAGCTCGGTGTAGAACTCGCCGACCACCTCCCCCCCGGCCTGCCGGACGATGTTGCGCATCACCCGGTTGGACTCCCTGGGGTAGATGTAGTCCGAGCCCACGAAGCAGAAACGCTCACCGAAATTCTCCATCAGATAGCGGGCCAGGGGCACGCTGTTCTGGTTGGGGGCGGCGCCTCCGTAGATGACGTTGGGGGAGTACTCGAATCCCTCGTAGAGCGTCGGGTAGAAGAACAGGGCGTTGCGGCGCTCGACGACCGGCAGGACCTCCTTGCGCGATGACGAGGTGTAGCAGCCGATGATCACCTCGACGTCGTCCTCGGTGAACAGGCGCTCGGCCAGCTCGCCGTAGCGCTCCATTACGGAGCCCGGATCGTAGACGACCGGCTCGATTTCGCGGCCGTCGACACCGCCGGCCTCGTTGACCTCTTCGATCGCCAGTAACGTCGCCCGGAGCTGGGTTCGCTCAATGACGGCAGTCGTGCCTGTCTGCGAAAACAGGACCCCGAGCCGCCAGGGCTTCCCGGACTGGATATCCCTGCTCATTCCCTCGTGGTGCCTCCCAAAAAAAAAGCTCCCCGTCATCGACCGTCGCAGTGAACGGCCGTAGCAGACGAGGAGCTGCATTGCTCCGGATGCTGTGTCTTCGGTGCATTGCTGCCCGCCGTTGGGCATCGCACCGTTGACTGGAAGCTTGGCAAACAATTGTCATAAGTCAAGACGACGCCCTCTTGCACCGTGGCGGGGGGCGCATATCCTGAATGGATCGCTGAATCCGGGCTTTTTGCGGGAAGGTGCCATGCGCTGGACGACCCTCATCGACACTGACGAACTCCTCGCCGCCCCGGCGCGGGGCGACTGGGCCGTGGTGGACTGCCGCTTCGATCTCGCCGATCCGGAGGCCGGACGGCGGGCCTGGCAGCGGGCGCACATTCCCGGTGCCTTCCACGCCGACCTCGACCACGACCTCTCGGGGCCCGTGACCGGGAGTACCGGGCGTCATCCGCTGCCGGACCCGGATGCGCTGGTCGCCTGGCTCGAGCGTCACGGTATCGGCAACGAGACCCAGATCGTCGTCTATGACGACGGTCCCGGCGCCATGGCGGCCCGGTTCTGGTGGCTGATGCGCTGGCTCGGCCACGAGGCGGTAGCCGTGCTCGACGGCGGCCTCGCCGCCTGGCGCGACGCCGGCGGCGCGCTTACCGACGAGACCCCAGAGCCGTCCCACCGCAGCCGCTACCGCGCGCACCCGGGCTCCATGCCCGTGGTCGGTACCGAGACGCTGGCCGGCACCCTGGACGGGTTCTGCGTGGTCGACGCGCGCAGCCGCGAGCGTTATCGCGGTGACGCCGAGCCCATCGACCCGGTGGCCGGGCACGTGCCCGGGGCCCTGTCCCGTCCGGTCAGCGCCAATCTCGGCGACGACGGCCGGTTCCTGCCGGTCTCCGAGCTGCGCGGTCAGTGGAGCCAGATCCTCGACCGGGCGAGCGGCCGGCCGGTGGTGGCGATCTGCGGCTCCGGTGTCAGCGCCTGCCATCACGTGCTCGCCCTAGCTCACGCGGGCCTCGCGGAGGCCGCCCTCAATCCGGGCTCCTGGAGCGAGTGGATCCGCGATCCGAACCGGCCGGTCGCCACCGGGGAGGAGGCATGACGGCCGTGCGCGCCCGCCGGCACCTGGCCGCCGCCGCGGGCCTGGCCGCGGTGCTCGGCACCACCCCCGCGGTGGCCGCGGACCCGCTGTCCTTCTCCATGGACGTGGCCCACCAGCGCAGCGACCTCGACTACGATGACGGCCGCGAGATAGAGACCCGCGAGACCCGCGTCGGCGTCTCCCTGTGGGAGCCGCTGAGCGCTCACGTGGACGGTGGCCTGATCCTGGGCGTTAACCTGGTCACCCAGGACGGCGATCCGGCCACCGAGGGCGAGGACCTCACCGGCGGCTACGGCGGCCTGGCGGTCCGTGGCGAGTGGCCGCTGACGCGGACGCTGGCGGTTACCGGCGAGGCGGGCTGGCGCTACTACCGCGCGAGCGCGAGCCGTGATACCGGCGACATCACCCTCAGCCGTCACGAGGG
>NZ_WNXE01000170.1:0-4962 GCF_010993615.1 Arhodomonas sp. KWT
CGGTCGGCGAGCTGGTAGGCCTTGACCCCGTTGTCGTGGTCGCTGTCGGCGAGGTAGGCCCGCAGCGGGGCGAAGGCCTGGGCGTCGAGCACCCCCGGCAGCCGGGCGAGCACCCGCCAGCGCAGGGCCTGACGGTCGAAGCCGGACTGCTCGGGGAGGTCCGTCCAGTGCCGGGCGAACAGGCGCCAGACCAGTCCGCCGAGGAAGGGGAAGGCCACGTTGGCGGTCACGCCGTGACGCTCGGCGAGCTCGATGGACAGCCAGTGACCCATGCTGCGGTGGGGTACGACCACCGTCTCCTCGGTCATCGGCGGCAGCGGTGCCGCGGCCATCTGCCCGGCGAGGGCGTCGGCGAGGGCCTCCAGGCGGTTGCTGTGGTGGGTGACGAGCACGGTGGGCGGCGTCCTGTTCCTCGGTCTGCCGGCTCAGTCTGCCTGATCCGCGCGGGCCGCGGCGAGCGCGACGCATGCCTGCCCGGTCTGCTGGCGGTCTTGTCATCCGCCAGCCGGACCGAACGGGGCGTGGGGGCCCGGCAGCGGCGTTGCGCCAGGCCCGTGATCCCTTCCGGCGCCGTGTAAATGGCAGACCGCCGGGAGCTCGTCAGTAACGGTATAAGCAAATGACGAACGATTGGTTCCGACGCTCGGCGATGCGTGCTTACGCTGCCGGATCGGGGCGGGCGCGCCCCGATCCGTGTTTCCGCCGTCATAGAGGGAGGGGTCGAGATGAGCGTGACCGACGAGCTGCTGGAGGGGAACCGCGCCTACGCCGAGGGTTTCGATCAGGGCGGCCTGCCCATGCCGCCGTCCCGGCGGGTGGCGGTGGTGGCCTGCATGGACGCGCGCCTGGACGTCTACCGTCTGCTCGGCCTGGGGCTGGGCGAGGCCCACGTGATCCGCAATGCCGGCGGCGTGGTGAGCGAGGACGTGATCCGCTCGCTGGTGATCTCGCAGCGCCTGCTCGGCACCCGCGAGATCGTGCTGGTGCATCATACCGACTGCGGCATGCTCACCTTCAACGACGACGGGGTGAAGGCGCAGATCGAGGCCGAGACCGGGATGCGCCCACCGTTCGCGCTGGAGGCCTTCGGCGAGCCGGCCGAGGACGTGCGCCAGTCGCTGCGCCGCATCCAGGCGAACCCCTTCATCCCGCACCGGGACGCGGTTCGGGGCTTCGTCTATGACGTCGGTAACGGGCGGCTGGACGAGGTGCGCTGAGCCGGGCGGTCACCGTCGGCGCAGCGCGGCGAGGAAGTCGTTCACGCCGTGGGTGTTGAGCACATCGGCGGCGGTGAGCCAGCCGCGCCGTGCCTGGTCCAGGCCCAGGCGCATGAGCGCGAGGTCCTCGGTGCTGTGGGCGTCGGTGGCGACCACGAAACGGGCGCCCTGTCCGAGCGCCTCCCGGATCAGCACGTCGGGGAGATCCAGCCGGCCGGGCTGGGCGTTGATCTCCAGGGCGCAGCCGGTTTCCGCGGCGGCCCGGAGGATCCGGCCCATGTTCGCGTCGATGGGCTGGCGCTCGCCGAGGATCCGGCAGGTGGGGTGGGCGAGGATCTGGCAGTGGGGGCTGTCCAGCGCCCGCAGCAGCCGGTCGGTCTGCTTCGCGCGGGGCAGTCCCAGGCCGTAGTGCACGGCGCAGACGACAACGTCCATGCGCGCGAGCACGTCGTCCGGCAGGTCCAGGCTGCCGTCCTCCAGGATATCCACCTCGGCGGACCGGAGCACGCGGATGTCGTCCAGGCGGGCGTCCAGCGCCTCCAGGGCGTCCAGGTGCTCGGCGAACGCCCCCGGGGTGAGGCCGTTGGCGACGCGCAGCCGCCGGGTGTGGTCGGTGATGGCGAGGTACTCCCGGCCCAGGGCCTTCGCCGCCCGCGCCATGGCCTCCGCGCCGTCCCGTCCGTCGGTGGCATCGGTGTGGCAGTGGAGGTCGCCGCGGATGTCCTCGAGGGCCACCAGCGCCGGCAGCCGGTCCTCCGCCGCCGCCTCCAGCTCGCCGCGGTTCTCGCGCAGCTCCGGCTCGATGTAGACCAGCCCCACCTGTTCGTAGACCGAGGCCTCGGTGGCCCCGGCGATCCGGCGTTCACCCTCGAAGACACCGTACTCGTTGATCTTCAGTCCGCGCCGCTGGCCCATCACCCGCACGGCGATGTTGTGGGCCCGGTTGCCGGTGAAGTAGTGCAGCGCCGCGCCGTAGCTGGCCTCCGGGACCACCCGCAGGTCTACCTGCAGGCCGCCGTCGAGGATGACCGTCGCCCGGGTGTCGCCCCGGGAGACGACCTCGGAGACACTGTCGTAGCCGGTGAGCCGCTCCATGACGTCATTGCCGGTGTCCGCGCTGACCAGGATGTCCACGTCGCCCACGGTCTCGCGCCGGCGCCGGTAGCTGCCGGCGATGATCGCCTGCTTCACGCCGCGGGCCCCGGCGAGATGGGCCAGCAGGGGCTCGGCGATGCGCTCGGCGTCCGCCAGCCGGGTGCGCTGCTGGCTGTCCCGGTGTGCCTCGATGGCGTGCAGGATGTTGCGCTCGCTCTTCGCGCCGAAGCCCCTGAGGCCGCGGATTCGGCCCTGGCGGGCGGCGTGCTCGAGGTCGTCCAGGCTGCCGATGCCGAGGGCGTCGTGGAGGGCGCGGATGCGCCGCGGGCCGAGACCCGGGAGGGCGTCGAGGTCGGCGAGGTGTTCAGGGAACTGGCCGGCCAGGCGTTCCAGGGCCTGCAGCCGTCCGGTGTCCACGATCTCGTGCATCTTGGCGGCGAGGTCGTCGCCGATGCCCTGAAGCTCGGTGAGATCGGTGCCGTCCGCGATCATCCGCGCGACCTCGGTGCCGAGCCCGCGCACGGTCAGCGCGGCATTGCGGTAGGCGCGCACCCGGAACGGGTTCGCCCCCTGGATCTCCAGGAGCTCGGCGTAGCGCTCGAACAGCGTCGCGATCTCGCTATTGTGGACGGCCATGGGCGGCTCCCTCCCCGGCGGCTCGCCGTTGCCTGCCCGCTATTCCGGTGACCGCTGACAGGCACGGCCCGGGGCGGCAATACTAACCACCTGCGCCAGCAGGGACAGGGTCGCCGAGAACCGGGGCGGCGGCAACAGGAGATGCACGATATGCGCACGATGCTCATGGGGGCGGCGATGCTGCTGGCGCTGGCCGGCTGCGCGGTGACCGGCCCGGCGGGTGGCGGGCCGCAGGCGGGCCGGATCCGGGACGTCGCCGCGGGGCGTTTCATCGACAGGCCGGCCCTCATCGGGCGGCTGGCCCGGGCGGACGTCGTGCTGCTGGGCGAGGTGCACGACAATCCGCACCATCACGAGCGCCAGGCGGCGGTCATCGATGCCCTGGCCGCCCAAGGCCGGCGGCCGGCGGTGGTGCTGGAGATGCTGCGCGCGGACCAGCAGGCGGCGGTGGACCGGGCGCGTCGCGAGCATCCCGGTGATGTCGACGTGCTCGCCGGGGCGGTTGACTGGGCGGACTCCGGCTGGCCGCCGTGGTCGATGTACCGCCCGGTGTTCGCCGCGGCGTATCGCCACGACCTCCCCATCGTCGCGGGCAATCTCTCCCGGCAGCAGTTGGACACGCTGCGTTCCCGGGGGCTGGAGGGCCTGTCCGCCGCGACCCGGACCCGACTGGGCCTGGATCGCCCCCAGCCGGCCGACGAGCGGACCTCCATGACCGAGGCCATCCGCGAGGGTCATTGCGGGTTGCTGCCGGAGGAGATGCTGCCGCGCATGCGCGGGATCCAGCGGGCACGGGACGGTGCCCTGGCGCGTGCAGCGCTGGCGGCCGCCGGGGAGGCGGGGATGAGCGTGGTCATTGCCGGGCACGGTCACGCGCGGACCGACCACGCCATCCCGCGGGTGATTGCGGTCCTGGCGCCGTCACGCCGTGTCGCCGCCGTGGCATTCGAGCCGGCGATGCCGGATAACCCCGATGCACGGCCCGGCCAGGCACCGCCCTTCGACTACGTCTGGTTCACCGCCGCCGTGGAACGGGAGGACCCGTGTGCGGCGCTGCGCGAGCGTTTCGGCGGGTCCGGCGACTGATCCGGAGATGAAGCGGGCGGGACGCTGCGTTCAGCAGCGCCCCTTCTTGGCCTGGCCCGGCGGGCAGAAGTTGCCGGACGGGCCGCCGCCCTCGTGGATGACGCGCTCGCGCTCACGGCGGTAATGGCCGCCACCGTCGTCGTCACCGTCGGTGGTCACCGCGGTGCCGGTGGCAGCGCCGATGGCCCCGCCGAGGATGGCCCCGTCGCGACCGCCCACCTCGGAGCCGATGGCCGCCCCGGTGGCGCCACCGATCGCCCCGCCGATGGCGGCATCGGCGGTGTCGTCCGCGATTGCCGGGCCGGTGGCGATCAGCGCGCCGAGTGCCAGTGCGTACAGGCTTTTCATGTCGCTGCCTCCCGGTCTCTGCCGTTGTGGATTCAAACCCGGGGACAGGATGGCCCCGCGTGCCGGGGAGCGGCAAACGCGCCGACTGCTGCCGGGCGGCGGCGGCGCGTGAGCCCGTGTGTCGCGGCGCCCGGGGCGCGACGTCCCCGGGCGGCGACAGGGGTTCACGCGGCGAGACCGCTGTGGCGCAGCAGCGCCTCGATGCTGGGCTCGCGACCGCGGAAGCCGCGGTAGAGCGTCATGAAGTCCTCGCTGCCGCCCCGCTCCAGGATCCAGTGACGGAAGGCGCCGCCCGCCTCCTGGCTGAACAGCCCCTCCTCCTCGAAGCGCGAGAACGCATCCGCCGAGAGCACCTCCGCCCACTTGTAGCTGTAGTAGCCCGCGGCGTAGCCCCCCGCGAAGATGTGGGCGAAGCCGTTGGCGAAGCGGTTGAACGCCGGCGGGCGCATCACCGCGACCTGCCCGCGGACCTCGTCGAGCACGGCCTGGACGCGGGCCCCGGTGTCCGGGTCGTATTCCGCGTGCAGCCGCATGTCGAACAGCGAGAACTCGAGCTGGCGGACCATCTGCATGGCGGACT
>NZ_WNXE01000171.1:0-4955 GCF_010993615.1 Arhodomonas sp. KWT
GCCGCCGCCGGGGTATCGGCCGCCGCCGGCGCCGGCTGCTCCGCCGGATCGGTCCCGGCCTTCGCCCCGGCCTCGGGGAGTGCCGGGAGCTCCCCCTCCGAGGTCTTCACCGGGAGCACGACCCAGTCGGCGCGCTCCATGCGCGACTCCCAGCCGCGGCTCCAGACGGTGCCGCCCTCGTTGATCACCGCTTCGCGGGTGCCCACGCGGGCATCGGCGACGAACGCGCGCACCTCGTCCTCGGGCAATGGCTCGGAGACCGTGCCGAAGAGCACGTTGAGCCGGCCGTCCTCGACGAAGACCCGCGCCGTGGTCAGCCGCACGGGATCGAAGAAGGTGAAGCCGCCGCGCCGCGAGGCGGTGGCGAAGGCGACCGCCTGGTCCGGACCGGCCTCGGCAAGCCCGCGCACCAGGGTCGGCACCAGGACGTCGAGCTGGGCGACGCGAAAGAGCCGGATGGCGCGCTCGTTGTCACCGTCGCGCTCGACGCGCAGCTTGATGTCGTAGAGCGCCTGGCGCAGCCACTGGGGATCGACGTGTACCGGCTGATCATAGCCGCCACCGCGGGGCTCGGCGGCCACGAGCTTCACCCAGCCCCGGTCCGCGTCCGACCAGATGGTCTTCTGGCCGACGACCTCACCCGGCTGCGCCTTCTCCTGCCCCGCGCCGGGCGGCGGCGCGGTGACGCCGCAGCCGGTAACCGCGGCCGCCAGCAGCAGGCCCGCGGCCACACCCGTGATTCCCTTGGTCAGCGTGCCCATGGTCACTCCGTGTTCCGTTGTTGGTTTGACAGTCGTGCGTGGACGAAGACTATCACCGCTGTCCCCGTGACGTCCCCATCGCGCCGTGACGGAAACGTTACACTCGGCAGACAGGGATAACGAGACACCAGGAAAGAGCGCCCATGACAACGACCCACGCCAGTCCACCCTGGCTGATCGCGGACATCGGCGGCACCGGGGCCCGGTTCGCGCTGGCCTCCCCCGGGGACGGCTCGGTCCACCACGTCCGCGAGCTGGCCACCGCCGACTTCGCCGACCTCGCCGCCGCCGCGGGCCACTATCTCGACGGCCTGCCCGACGGGCCGCGCCCCCGCCAGGCCCTGTGCGCCATCGCGGCCCCGATCGCCGGGGACCAGGTCGAGCTGACCAACGGCTCGTGGCGCTTTTCCACGACGCAGACCCGGGACCGGCTGGGACTGGAGCGGCTGGAGCTGGTCAACGACTTCGTCGCACAGGCGCTGGCGGTGCCGGGGCTGTCCCCCACGGAGTGCGTGCCGGTGAACCCGGGCGCCGCGGCGCCGGGGGCACCGATGGCCGTGCTGGGTCCGGGCACCGGGCTCGGCGTGTCGGTGCTCGTGCCCTGCCCCGGTGGCGGCCATCACGCCATCGGCGGCGAGGGCGGGCACGTCAGCTTCGCCCCCTGCGACGAGCGCGAGGAGGCCGTCGCCCGGGCGCTGCGGCAGCGCTTCGGCCACTGCAGTGCCGAACGCGTCGCCTCCGGGGTGGGGCTCACCGCGGTCCACGACTGCCTCGCCGAAATCGCCGGCGCCCCCACCGGGGGCCTGTCGCCGGCGGAGATCATCGCCGGGGCGGACGCCGGCGACGCCCGCGCTGCAGAGACGCTGGCACTGTTCACCCGCGGGCTGGCGACGGTGGCCGCCGGGCTCGCACTGACCGTCGGCGCCCGCGGCGGCGTCTACCTGGGCGGCGGCATCCTGCCGCGCCTGGGAAACCGCTTCGACCACGCCATGTTCATGACCCGGTTCACCGCCAAGGGCCGGATGCGCGACTATCTCGCGACGATCCCCGTGTGGCGCGTGGACGCACCGCTGCCCGCCCTCGCCGGCCTCGCCCACGCCGTGACCGAACGGGGCTGAAGCGGACCCATCGCACGCCAGCATGTTACGATCAGGCATTAATAGTAGAACGACGATGACTAGGCACGGTCCATGACCCGTTCCACACAGACCGACGACGCGGCGGATATCGACCACCTCGGGCTCATGCTCGCGGAGACCGCCCAGCAGTGGCGCCAGGCCCTGGACACGCGGCTGCGCCCGCTGGGCCTCAGCCAGGCCAAGTGGCGCACCCTCATGAACATCTCCCGGGGTGGCGAGGGGCTCACCCAGCGGGAGCTCGCGGCCCGCACCGGCATCGAACCGCCGACGGTGGTGCGGCTGCTCGACCGTCTCGCCACCGACGGCTGGATCGAGCGCCAGGCCTGCAGCGACGACCGCCGGCGCAACCGCATCTACCTCACCGAGCGCGCCCACCGGGCGCTCGATCACATCATGAGCGTCGCCGCGGCACTGCGCGACGAGATGGTCGAGGGCCTCGACGAGGCGGAGCTGGAGACCACCGTCGCCGTGCTCGAGCGGCTGCGCAAACGCGCCGCGACGATCACGGAATCCGAGCGCGAGCGCGACTGAGCCGCGCCCGCGGCGGCTCAGCCGTGGGTGAGCACCAGCTTGCCAAGGTGCTGACCGGACTCCATGATCCGGTGCGCCTCCGGCGCCTGCGCGAAGGCCACGGTGCGGTCCAGCACCGGCGCCAGCGTTCCGTCCGAGAACCGCGGCAGCATTTCCGCCTCGAAGGCACGCACCACCTGGATGCGACGCTCCAGCGGCAGGCTGCGCATGGTCATCGCCCGGAGCGTGAGCCGGCGCATGAGCACCGCCCCGAGGTTCAGCTCGGTGCGGCTGCCCCCCATCATCCCCACCAGCACCAGCGTGCCCTCCGCGCGCAGCGCCTTGAGCGCCGCGGGCAGGCCGTCGCCGCCCACCAGGTCCAGGATCACGTCCGCCCCCTCGCCCGCGTTCGCCCCGCGCACCGCGTCCGCGAGTGACGCCTCACCGTCGTCGACGAAGGTGGCGTCCATGCCGTGGGCGCGCACCGCGTCCAGCCGGGCGGCGTCCCGGCCGGTGCCGAGACTCCGGGCCCCCATGGCGCGGACCAGCTGCACCGCCGCCGTGCCGATACCGGAAGTGGCGGCACGGACCACGCAGAAACCGCCCGGGCGCAGACCGCCCTCCAGGGCGATGGCGCGCCATGCGGTCAGGAAGGCCTCGGGGATCGCCGCGGCCCGGGCATCGTCCATGCCGGCGGGCACCGGCAGGGTCTCGCGCTCGTGCACGAGCACGCGCTCGGCGTAGGCGCCGCCGCCGACCAGCCCCATCACGCGGTCACCGACACGGCGTGCCACGCAGCCTTCGCCAACGGCCTCGACCTC
Source organism: Arhodomonas sp. KWT (assembly GCF_010993615.1). Lineage (NCBI taxonomy): Bacteria > Pseudomonadati > Pseudomonadota > Gammaproteobacteria > Chromatiales > Ectothiorhodospiraceae > Arhodomonas > Arhodomonas sp. KWT. Next base: position 3,232 of record NZ_WNXE01000171.1, read on the forward strand.
GCCCGCATACTCCAGCCCGGGCACGTCCGCGACCACCCCCGGCGGCGCCGGATAGTGACCGAGGCGCTGGAGCACGTCGGCGCGGTTGACGCCCGCGGCGCGCACGCGCACCACGAGCTGGCCGGGGCCGGGGACCGGGTCCGGGCGCTCGGCAAGGGTCAGCGCCTCGGGGCCACCGGGTTCGGGGATGTGCCAGACCTGCATCGGCTCGTCTCCTATGGCGGGTGAATGCGTATTCGCGGACGCGGGCTCAGCGCCCGGCCCAGGCCTTGGGGTGAAGGCTGGCGAAGGCCACCCGGCCGTCGGCCTGGCGGCCACGCACGTGGGCCACGCCGATGCCGTGCCCCCGGTGGCGGACCAGCACGTAGGGTGCCTCGGGGACCTCGGCACGGTCGAGATACAGCGGCCGCCGCGCGATGTAGTCGGCAAGGCCCGCGTCGTCCACGTCCAGGGTATTCGCCTGCGCCGCCGGCGCCCAGGCCAGCGCGAACGCCGTGGTCGGCTTCGGCGGCCGGGCCTGCGTACCGAGCACCGGCAGACCGGTGGTCTGCGTCGCGAGCCCCGGCGGCAGGCGGTGGTCCGCGCTCACCGCGCTGAGGTAACGGCCGCCGCCACGGTGGGTGGTGACGCCGGCAAAGGCGTCCTCATCGAGCCCGTAGGTCGCGCCGAGCTCGTCGAGCACGGCGTCGTCCGCGCCCGCCGGGTGGACCAGCGCGCCGTCGGGTTCGGGACCGTCCACCTTCTCCAGCACCGCCGCGAAGAACCCGCCGGTGTCGTTCTGGTGCGGCCATACCCGCGCGGCCCCGGCGAGCGACGGATCGAAACCCGCACCCGCCCACTCGGTGATCCCCGGCGCGCAGTCGAAGCCGGACAGCCGGGCCGGGCGCACCGCGAGCTGGCCGGGAAAGGCGCGCAGCACCGCGTCCACCACCGCCTCGTTCTCCTCGGGCGCCACCGTGCAGGTGGAGTAGACGATGCGCCCCCCGACCCGCGCGAGCCGGACCGCCCGGGCGAGCAGCCGCCGCTGGCGCGCCGCCAGGCGCTCGCGCATCGCGGCATCGGCGACCTGGAAGTGCTTCATCGCGCGCTCGCCGACGACCTTGCGCCAGATCCCCTCGCCGCTGCACGGCGCGTCCACCAGGACGCGGTCGAAGGGGCCGTTGGAGAGCGCCAGGTCCTCGCCGGGGCGCAGGGTGATGCTGACGTTGAGCAGCCCCAGCCGGCGGATCGTACCCTGCAGCGGCGACAGGCGCCCGCGCTGGACCTCGTTGGCATGAACGGTGCCGCGATTGCCCATGGCCAGGGCGATCTGGGCGGTCTTGTTCCCCGGCGCCGCGCACATGTCCAGGACGCGCTCGCCGGGCAAAGGGTCGAGCAGCATCACGGGCACCGTCGCGACCGCCTCCTGGGACTGGTAGAGCCCCGCGAAGTAGCCCCAGTGGCCACCCGCCCCGAACCCTTCTGGCAGGCGCAGGGCACTCGGGTGCCAGGACAGCGGCGTGCTCCCGACCCCCGCCTCCGCGAGCAGGCGCCGCAACCCATCGCGGTCAATGCGCGTGGGATGCGGCCATACCGTGGGCGCCAACGGGCGGGCGAGGCTGTCCAGGAAGGCGTCCCAGTCGGGGACGATGGCGCGGTAGCGGCCGAAGACCTGCTCCGCCGTGGCATTCGGGGCGTCGTCGCTCATGGCACCATCGCGGCTGGTGGGGCGCGACAGTATGCCA
>NZ_WNXE01000172.1:0-4864 GCF_010993615.1 Arhodomonas sp. KWT
ACGCGGCCATTCCCGGTACCAAGGACAAGCCGCCGAAGAGCCTGCGCCAGTTCATCGTCGATTTCGCCGGCGGTGAGCTCGACGGCCTGGCCGGCTCGCAGCCGGTAACCGCGGAGCTCAGCCAGTCCACGGGGGTCACCCAGGACGTCACCGTCCACCGTCTGCCCGACGGCCACTGGCGTGCGAGCTTCCGGCTCGCGCCGGACGGTGAGAAGCCCTCCGACCTGAGGCTGTTCCTGCAACTGCGCGGCGAACGCGTCAGCGAGACGTGGAACTATGTCTGGGATCCCGATGCACTCCCCTGAAGCATCGACATCGCCGGTGACGGATCGGGTGCACTGCCCCGGGGCCGGCCTGCGCCGTGCCGTATTCGCGCTGCTGGTGCTCTCCAGCGCGGCGGGCGGGGTGTTCCTGATGTTCAGCATCCTGCGGGCCAACGACACCACCATCCTGGAGTGGGGCATCCTGGCGCTGTTCACGGTCACGTTCACCTGGATCGTGGCCGCCTTCTGGAGCGCCGTGGCGGGCTTCGTGCTGTCGCTGGCAAGGCGCCATCCACTGACGCTCGCGGCCAGCCCGGTACCGGATTCGGGGCCCACCGGCCGCGTTGCGGTGGTGATGCCGGTCTACAACGAGGATCCGGGCCGGGTCCTGGCCGGGCTGGAAGCCACCTGGCACTCTCTGGTGGCGACCGGGGCGGGGGAGCGCTTTGACTTCCACCTGCTCAGCGACACCCGCGACGAGGCCATCGCGGAGGCCGAGGCCGCCGGCTGCGCCGAGCTGGCGGAGCGCCTCGACGCCGATGGCCGGCTGTTCTACCGGCGCCGGGACGACAACGCGGGACGCAAGGCGGGCAACATCGCCGATTTCTGCCGGCGCTGGGGCGGGCGATACGACTTCATGGTGGTGCTCGATGCCGACAGCGTGATGAGCGGCGATGCGCTGCTGGCGCTGGCGCGGACCATGTGGCGCCACCCCTCGGCGGGCATCATCCAGACGGTGCCGATCCCGGTGCGTCAGCGCACGCCGTTCGGGCGTTTCCTGCAGTTCGCCGCCCGGCTGTACAGCCCCATGCTGGCGACGGGGCTGAGCTTCTGGCAGATGGATGCGGCCAACTACTGGGGCCACAACGCGATCATCCGCGTGCGCGCCTTCAGCGACTGCTGCGGCCTCCCGGCACTGCCCGGGCGGCCGCCCCTGGGCGGGGATATCCTCAGCCACGACTTCGTGGAGGCCGCGCTGATGCGGCGTGGCGGCTGGCACGTCTACCTCCTGCCCGAGATCGAGGGCAGCTACGAGGAGGTGCCGAGCAACCTGCTCGACTTTGCCAAGCGTGACCGCCGCTGGGCCCAGGGCAACCTCCAGCACCTGCGGCTGCTCGCCGCGTACGGGCTGCATCCGCTCAGCCGGGTCCACTTCCTCATGGGGGCGACGGCCTATATCTCGTCGCTGCTGTGGCTGTTCATGCTCGCGCTGAGCACGGTGGACGCCCTCACCCGGGCACTCAATCAGGGCGAGTTCTTCCGGCGCGGCTACCAGCTCTTTCCGGACTGGCCGGTGGCCAAGACCACGGAGATCGCCTCGCTGCTCATGATCACCGTAGCCCTGCTGCTCCTGCCCAAGGTGCTGGGCGTGCTGCGGGCGCTCCTCCGCGCCGACGAGCGCCGGGCCTTCGGCGGTGGCTGGCGCCTGGCGTGGAACGCGCTGACGGAGACGGTGTTCTCCGTGCTCATCGCGCCGGTGATGATGGTCTTCCATGCCGGCTTCGTGCTCGCCGTGCTCAGCGGCAGCCGCACCGGCTGGGACCCCCAGGTCCGTGACGGCCGTGCCGTGGCCTGGCGCGAGGCGGCGCGGCGCACCGCCCTGGCCACCATCGGCGGTCTGCTGTGGGGCGGCGTGACGGCGTGGCTGGCACTCGGCTTTTTCTGGTGGCTGACACCCATCGTGGCGGGGCTGGTGCTGGCCGCCCCGATCGTGGTGTGCTCCAGCCGCCTCGACTGGGGCGAATGGATGGTCCGCAGCGGGACCTGGGCAGCGCCGGAGGAGCGCCGCCCGCCGGCGGTACTGGGGCTGCTGGACACGACGCTCGCGGCGGAGGGCCGCGGTGCGGCGCGGCGGTTGCCGGCACTGCCGCCGGAACGGCCGCTGGCCATGCCGGTACAGTCCCTGGAGCGGGGCGCCCACTGGCGCCGGACGCGGGTGCGGCTCAGTTGAGCCGGATCACGCCGGTGTTCAGGTAGACGGCGAAGCTCACCCACGCGAGGTAGGGTGCGAGCAGCCAGGCGGCGGGCCGCGAGACCCGGTGGAAGCGGGCGATGCACAGCGCGATCAGCAGCCAGAGGACGGCGAGATCGAGCAGTGCGGTGACCGGGCGGTGCCAGCCGAAGAAGATCACCGACCACAGTCCGTTGGCCCCGAGCTGGGCGATAAAGGGCAGCAGCACGGTCAGGCCGTCGGGCAGCATGACCCGGCGGCTCACCAGCCAGGCGGAGACCGCCATCATTACGTAGAGTACCGTCCACGCCACCGGGAACAGCCAGTCCGGCGGCGTGAGCGGTGGCTTGGCGAGGCCCGCGTACCACTCGCCCGGTGGTGTCAGGATGCCGCTGGCGGCGGCGAGCGCCACCACCGCGAGCCAGGCGAGCAGCAGCGCGGCGTCCCTGCCGCGCCCCGCGGTAGCCGGCCGTTCCGGCACGGGGATCAGGAGTCCCCGGATCCGGGCGTGGCGGCGACGTCCAGGAGCAGGCCCTGATCGGTGATGTCGAGCATGATCTCCTGGTCGATGTCCATCGACTCGAGCTGGTCACGGACCTCGTCGATCTCCGCCTGGTCACCCGGCACGGCCTCCAGGTCGCTCATCAGCGCCCCGCTCAGCGCCGAGGGGTTGTAGCGCAGGTCGAGAATGCCGTTTGCCGCAAGGTCCGCGCCGGAGTCCGGCACTGCGGCGTCCTGGCCGGCGAGGACCGTAAAGCGGCCGTCACGCAGCGCGACCCGAACGTCCTTGCCGCTCACCATCGGATGGTCGATGCTCACCGGTTCGCCGCCCACCTCGGGCTGCACGTTGGTGCCGATGAACCCCTGTATCACCTGCCACAGCGCCCCCGGCCGGGAGGTGGCGATATCCAGGGTACCCGTGGGGATCCGGCCCTTCTCCGCCGGGCCGTCGAGCAGGGTGAGCGTCGCACCGCGGACGTCGCCCAGCATCGCGGTCAGCATGCCCATCTGGGAGAGCTGCTGGGTGTTGACCTGCTGCTGGAGCTGCTGCATCTGCGGGCACTGCCACTGCGCGGACTTGAAGCGATTGGCCAGGGTCTGCATGACCGGCACCACCGACGAGATGTCCAGGCCGAGTCCCGCGCTGGCAAGGCTGCCCTGCGCCGCCGACGGGATATGGCCGCGCAACCGTTTCAGGGTCGAGCGCAGGTCGCCGTCGGCGATGTCGGTCACCCAGCGCACGCGTGCGCCACCGGTGTCCGGGTCGAGCTCGGAGACACCGAGCACGCTGCGCGGCCACACATCCACCACCGCATTCATGTCTGCCACGCAGCCGGCTTCCAGCTCCGGCGGCTCCTCGCCGTAGGCCCTGGCGATGGACTTGACCAGTGCCGCGGTGCCGCCGTTGCCGGTGCCGGTGACCGCGCTGGCGAGGGCGCGGTGATCGATGTAGCCGGTGGCCCAGGGCAGGGTGCCGTAGGTCTCGGCCAGCTTCTCCAGACGCCCGGAGTCGGCCATGCTCTCCTCGGGCAGGGTCTCGCCCAGCGCCTTGGGCAGGGCATCCTCCATGCCGGCCACCGCGAGCGTGAATACCGCGTCGCCGTCGCGCACGGCGATCAGCAGGGCCGGCGGTGCGGCGTCACCCTTGCCCGCGAACGGGTAGCGGCGGACGTCCTCGCCGGTCGAGGCGGCCGGGGTTACGCCCGCCCGTTTCTGGGCGGCGTCCAGCGCGGCCTTGAAGGTGTCGACGTCGTCGAGCCGGTAACGCAGTACCGGCAGTCCGGCTACTTCGTAGAAGCCGGATACGCCGCCGTCGTCCAGGCCGATGGAGGCGCCCGGGGTCTCGGCCTCGTCGTCGAGGTAGGTCTGCTCCAGCAGCGCCATCAGCATGCCGGCGGCCGGGCCGCCCTTCTCGGTGGCCTCGGCCGGGCTCGGCAGCTCCTCCCGGGCGTCGCCGCGGTCGAGCACACCCTCCCAGTGCGAGAGGTATGCGGCCACGTCGTAGGGCTCGCTGTAGCCCACGTAGTAGTCGCTGTCCGCGGGGACGTAGGCGAGGAGGTCCTTCCCCCCGTCTCCGCCGAAGATGCTGCTCAGCCACGAGGCACTGGCGGTGCTCGCGACCAGCATGGTTGCGATGAATACGGCCTTTTTCATACCGGCTCCTTGGTCGTCGGTGTCGGTTTATGGTTTGTCGTTGGTCGTCAGGCTTCCCGGCGGGCGATCTCCCGCTCGACGGCGGCGAGCAGCGTGGCCACGGCGATCCCCTCCGCCGCCTGCTTGACCTCCGTGAGTGACGGGAAGGTCGGGGCCACGCGTACGTTGCGATCCTCGGGATCGCGGCCGTGGGGGTAGGTCGCGCCCGCGGGCGTCATCACCACGCCGGCCTCGCGGGCCAGCTCCACGGTGCGCGCGGCGCATCCCTGCGGGGTGTCGAGACTAATGAAGTAGCCGCCCCGCGGGCGTGTCCAGGTCGCCACCCGGTAGTCGCCGAAGACCCGGGCGAAGGCCTCGTGGACGGCGTCGAACTTGGGGGCGATGAGCTCGCGGTGGCCGTCCATCAGCCGGTGGAGGGCGTGGATGTCCGGCAGTTTCGCCAGGTGGCGGAGCTGGTTGATCTTGTCCGGACCAATGGCGCGTTTGCCGGCGCGGG
>NZ_WNXE01000173.1:0-4748 GCF_010993615.1 Arhodomonas sp. KWT
GGCGTGCGTAACACGCGGCACAGATCCTCCACCTTGACCACCGTAGGCTGCTTGCGCCCCCGCTCGAGCTCGCTGATGTAAGAACGCGAGATCGCCGGGGCCATACTGTCCTGGGCAACGCCCCGGAACTGCCTCACGCGCCGAACGGCCTTGCCGTAAGCCCCACGTCCCATCGTCCCTGTCCTATTGATTGCGGGAAATGACGAAGGACAGCACAATCACGCGGACAGTGACGACCCTTCATCGAACGTCATTCAAAAGAATGCAACATCATTCACGCGACAGTCGCAGGACCGGATCACGACAAATGGCCCCACCGATCATGCCCCCAGCGGGGTACCACTGGTGATGCCGGCGGCGCCCGGTCCGCACCAATGGCCGACACGGCGCTCTTCAGCGCCGGCGGCGGCCCTGGTGATACTGTTCGCCCTGGGTGCCGCGCTGCTCTATTCGGCAGACGGGGCGGCCGCCACCGCCAGTCACTTCCTCTACGTCCCCGTGATCGTGGCCGCCAGCATTTACGGCCCGGCAGGCGGCATCGCCGCCGGCGTCGTGTGCGCGCTGCTCGCGGGCCCGGCCCTCAGCGCGGCGCTCGCTGGGGCCGTGACCGCGGCAGCGGCACTCTCGTGGGGCAGCGCAGGGACCGGCTACGTCACGGTCGGCGCGGTCACCGGGATGGCATTCCGGATCATGGGCCGGCAGACGCAGGAGCTGACGCGGCTGCGTTTCACCGATGCGGCAACCGAGCTCCCCAATATCAGCGCCGCACGCGCCTATCTGCGGGGAACGAACATGCTCGGCCTCCCCGCCGGGCCCGGTACCTACACGGTGCTCAGCATCCGCATCCTCAACCACGAGAAGCTCGTGGAGACCTTCGGCCAGGGACACGTCCGTCAGCTCGTCCAGCGCTTCGCCGGCCTGCTGCGCGACCGCCTCGGCGACGAGACCTTCGTCGCCCGCAGCGCGCCGGACCGACTTGCGCTGATTCATCCCCGCGGCCAGGACGATGCCGAACGCCTCCTGCCGGTGATCGACGGGATCGCCAGCCACCCGGTGGACGTCAGCGGCGTCCCGCTGTTCCTGGACATAGCGACCGGCCTGGCCTGCTCGGAGTCGCCCGACGACGACCCGGAGGAGATGATCGCGCGGGCCGACGTGGCCACCACCCGCGCCGCTGGCGCCGGCCGCGACACGGCCGTCTACGACGGGCGCCGGGAAAGCGACCACCGCCGTGGGCTGAAGCTGCTCGGCGAGGTGGACCGGGCCCTGGCGGAGGGCCAGTTCCATCTCGTCTACCAGCCCAAGCTGGATCTCGCCACCGGCCGGCTGCTGGGCGCGGAGGCGCTGGCCCGCTGGCATCACCCGGAGCACGGCCCGCTCAGCCCGGGGGCGTTCATCCCCCTGCTGGAGCAGACCCGGCTGGTGGACCCGTTCGCGCGCTGGAGCGTGCAAACCGCGATTGATCAGGCTCTCGCCTGGCGCCACGCGGGTCTGTGGGTACCGGTGGCCGTCAACGTCGCCGCCCGCAACCTGCACAGCGACACGCTGCTGGATTTCGTCGACCGCACGCTCGACGGGCGCGGCATCGACGCGGCGCTCCTGGAGCTGGAAATCACCGAGACCGCCCTGCTGAACATCGGCGCCCCACGGCTACGCCAGCTGGAACGGCTTCGCGACCGGGGCGTGGGCATCTCCGTGGACGATTTCGGCACCGGCTACGCCTCGCTGACCTACATCCGCGACCTGCCGGTAACCGCGGTCAAGCTGGACCGCTCCTTCATCCATGCCCTGCCGGAACGCCCCCGCGACCGCGCGCTCGTGTACCGGGTGATTCAGATGGCCCACGACCTGGGCCAGCGCGTGATCGGCGAGGGAGTGGAAGACGCGGCGACGCTGCAGAGCCTGCAGGCGCTCGGCTGCGACGCCGCCCAGGGGTTCCACATCGCCCGGCCGGCGGCCCCGGCGGACGCCCGCCGGCTGCTGGCGGCGCCGGCCTGGTCGCCCCCTGCCGGAAGCGGGGCGGCATAACGCGGCCCCGCAGCCGCCGTGTCAGCGGGCGTTGCGTGCGGCCCGGCCGCCGCGCGGCGCGGCGTCGCTGCGCCGCCGCCCGCCGCCGCCGGAACGCCGGCGACCGCCCGAGGGCTTCTTGAACAAGGGCTCCGGCTTCTCCGAGGGATCCGGCTCGAAGCCGGACACCGTGTGCCGGCGGATATCGTCACCGAGCAGCCGCTCTATCCCCTTGAGCAGCTTGAGCTCGTCGACGCAGACCAGCGAGACCGCCTCGCCGCCGTTACCCGCCCGGCCGGTGCGGCCGATGCGGTGGACGTAATCCTCCGGGACGTTGGGCAGGTCGAAATTCACCACGTGGGGGAGCTGGTCGATATCCAGGCCACGGGCGGCAATGTCTGTGGCTATCAGCAGGCGCACGCGGCCCTGCTTGAATCCGTCCAGGGCCCGGGTGCGCGCCCCCTGGCTCTTGTTGCCATGGATCGCCGCGGCGGTGAGGCCCTCGCGGTCGAGCTGCTTGGCAAGCCGGTCGGCACCGTGCTTGGTACGGGTGAACACGAGCACCTGACGCCAGTCGCCCTCGCGGACCAGATGGCTGAGCAGCGAGCGCTTCTCCCCCCGGCTCACCGGGTGGACGGTCTGGCTGACGGTCTCCGCGGCAGTATTGCGCGGCGCCACGTCGATACGGGTCGGCGAGCGCAGCATGCCCTGGGCGAGCCGGCCGATCTCCTCGGAGAACGTGGCGGAGAACAGCAGCGTCTGGCGTTCCGCGGGCAGGGCGCGGATGACCCGGCGGATATCGTGGATGAAGCCCATGTCGAGCATGCGGTCGGCCTCGTCCAGGATCAGCGTCTCCACTTGGGAGAGGTCCACGTTGCCCTGCCCCAGGTGATCGAGAAGCCGGCCCGGCGTCGCCACGAGGATGTCCACGCCCCGGCGCAGCGCCTGGACCTGGGGATTCATGCCCACGCCGCCAAAGATGACCGCGGAGGTCAGCGGCAGGTGTTGGCCGTAGGTGGTCACGCTCTTCTCGACCTGGGCGGCCAGCTCGCGGGTGGGCGTGACGATGAGCGCGCGCACGGCGCGGCGGCGGCCCTCGGTGCGCGTGCGCATGAGCCGCTCGAGCAGCGGCAGGGTGAAACCGGCGGTCTTGCCGGTGCCCGTCTGGGCGGCGGCCATGACGTCACCGCCGCCGAGGATGGCCGGTACGGCCTGCGCCTGCACGGGCGTGGGGGTGTCGTAGCCCTGCTCACGCACGGCACGAAGCAGCGCGGCCGAGAGGCCGAGATCATCGAATGACATGTTCTGGGAATACTCCTGGGATGCCTACCCGGCGGCCAGGGGCCGCGTGCGGGGTCCGGTCCAGGCTTGGAAGATCGGGAATTCGGGGCAGGCCCTGAGGGAAAACCGCGAAAACGGTGATACCGACCGGAGGGTACCAGCGGCGGCGACTATAGCACGTCCCGCCGGCGGTGACACGCCGGCGTGCGCCGGGCCCCGGATCAGCCGCCGCGGAGACACTCGTTGAGCAGACGGTCGAGCTCACCGGCGAAGGCCCGCCGGTCCGCCTGACTGAGCGCCGGCGGGCCGCCGGTCTGTACGCCGCTCGCACGCAGGGTCTCCATGAAGTCGCGCATGGTCAGCCGCGCCCGTATGGTGCCCTCGGTGTAGCGCTCGCCCCGGGGGGTGAGCACGCGGGCATCGCGCTCCAGCACCTCGGCGGCGAGCGGGATGTCCGAGGTAATCACGAGATCCCCCGCCGACACCCGGCGGACGATCTCGCTGTCGGCGGCGTCGAAACCCGCCGACACCTGCAACCGGTCGACGTAGCGCGAGCGCGGCACGTGAACAGGCTGGTTCGCGACCAGGGTGACGTTCACGCAGGTACGCTCCGCGGCGCGGAAGAGGATTTCCTTGATCGGGACGGGACAGGCGTCCGCGTCCACCCAGATTCTCATGTCCGTGCCGACCCGGCGCTGCGCGCCGCGCCGGCCTCCGGCTGCATGGTCCCGGTATCGACGAAGCGCTGGTGCCAGGCCAGGGCCTCGTCGAGCAGGTGCGGGGTATGGCGGCCGTAGCTCTCGCGGCAGGCCCGCTCGAAGTAGTCCTCCAGCAGCGGCCGGTAGTCGGGGTGCGCGCAGTTGGCGATGATGGTGCGCGCCCGCTGCTTGGGCGAGAGCCCGCGCAAATCGGCGAGCCCCTGTTCGGTGATCAGGATCATGACGTCGTGCTCCGTGTGGTCCACGTGGCTCGCCATCGGCACGATCGCGGAGATCCCGCCACGCTTGGCCATGCTCGGCGACATGAACACCGAGAGGTAGCCGTTGCGCGCGAAGTCCCCGCTGCCGCCGATGCCGTTCATCACGCGGCTGCCGGCGATGTGGGTGGAATTCACGTTGCCGTAGATATCCGCCTCGATCATGCCGTTCATGGCAATGCAGCCGAGCCGGCGGATCAGCTCCGGGTGGTTGGATATCTCCTGCGGACGCAGCACGATGCGCTCGCGCAGCTGCTCGATATCCTCCTCGAAGGTCGCCAGCCCGTCAGTGCTCAGCGAGAAGGAGGTCGCCGATGCCATGTCCAGCACGCCGGTGCGCAGCAGATCGAGCATACCGTCCTGGATCACCTCGGTGTAGGCGGTGAGCCCGCGGTAACCGCCCTCGGCGAGCCCCGCGAGCACGGCATTGGCGATGTTGCCCACGCCGGACTGCAGCGGCAGCAGCCGCTCGGTAAGCCGGCCG
>NZ_WNXE01000174.1:0-4693 GCF_010993615.1 Arhodomonas sp. KWT
GCCGAGACCCTGCGGCAGGACTACGAGGCCCGCCAGGCGGAATGGGCCGCCGAGCGGGAGCGCGCACGGGCGGCGCTGGACGAGGAGATCGCCGCGGAGCGGCGCCGGGCCATGACGGCCCTGGAGGACGAACTCGACGCCGAGCGCCGCAAGGTTGCCGCGCTCGCCGAGCGGGGGGTGGAACGCGAGGCCGAGCGTCACGAGGCGGAGGTCCGTTCCCTTGCCGCCGGGCTCGCCGCACGGCTGCTGGAGCGTGCCGCCTCCCCCGCGCTGGAGCGCAGTCTCATCGACATGGCCGTCGAGGACCTGGCCGGCCTGGACGAGGCGCAGCTCGCGCGCATGCGCGAGGCCGAGGGGCCCATGGAGGTGGTGAGTGCCTACACACTGGCGGCGACGGACCGCGATGCCCTGCGTGAGGCGGTGGAAGCGCGGCTGGGCGCCGGCCGCGAGTGGCGTTTCAGCGAGGATCCGGCGCTGATCGCGGGTGTGCGCCTGCGTGTCGGTGCCTGGGTGCTCAAGGCCGATGTCGCCGACGAGCTGGCGTTCTTCGCCGGGGAGACCGCATGAGCCGGGGCGCGACCACCGCCGGGCGTCTTGCCGGCTACCGCCCCGGTCTGCGGGTGCGCGAACAGGGCACGGTGATCTCCGTGGGCGACGGCATCGCCTGGGTGGACGGCCTGCCCTCGGCGGGCATGGACGACGTGCTGCGCTTCGAGGACGGCAGCCGCGGGCTCGTCTTCGAGCTCACCGAGGGACGGCTCGGTGCCATCCTGCTGGAGGAGACGGACCGGCTGGAGGCGGGCACCCGCGCCATGCCCCTGCGCGGCGGTCTCGCCATCGGCGCGGGGGACGCTCTGCTCGGCCGCGTGGTCGACCCGCTGGGGCGCCCCCTGGACGGTGATCCGCCGCCGCAGACGCGCGCCCGCCGCCCCCTGGAGGCGCCGTCACCGCCGATCACCGCCCGCGCGTTCGTCGACCGGCCGCTTTACACCGGCACGCGGATCATCGACACGCTGGTGCCTGTGGGCCGTGGCCAGCGCCAGCTGCTCATCGGTGACGAGGGCACCGGCCGCTCCGCCATCGCCATGGACGCGGTGATCAACCAGCGCGACCAGGGCGTGCTCTGCGTGTACTGCCTGATCGGGCAGAAGCGTTCCACCACCCTGTCCACGGTGGAGACCCTGCGCCAGAACGGCGCGCTGGCGCATACGGTGGTGCTGGTGGCCGAGGCGGTAAGCCTGCCGGGCATGAAATACCTCGCCCCGTTCGCCGCCTGCGCCCTGGCCGAGGAGTGGATGTACCGCGGCCACGACACCCTGGTCGTCTACGACGACCTGTCCACCCACGCCCGCGCCTACCGCGAGCTCTCGCTGCTGCTGCGCCGCCCGCCGGGGCGCGAGGCCTATCCCGGCGATATCTTCTACCTTCACGCCCGGTTGCTGGAACGCTCCACCGCCCTGGCGCCGTCGGAGGGCGGCGGCTCGATGACCACCCTGCCGGTGGTGGAGACCCAGCAGGGCGAGATCGCCGCGTACATCCCCACCAACCTGATCTCCATCACCGATGGCCAGGTGTATCTCGACCGCGACCTCTTCGCCGGGGGGTTCCGCCCGGCGATCGACGTCGCCCGCTCGGTCTCGCGCATCGGCGGCCAGGCCCAGCACCCGGCGGTGCGCGCGGCGGCCGCCCACCTGCGGCTGGACTACCTCCAGTTCCTGGAGATGGAGGTGTTCACCCGCTTTGGTGCCCGTCTGGAGGCGAGCATGGAGCGGCGCCTTGAACGCGGGCGGCTGCTGCGGGAGCTGTTGAAGCAGGACCGGCTGGCGCCGGTGCCGGTGGTGTTCGACCTCGCCTGGATGATCGCCTACCAGGCGGGGCTGCTCGATGACCTGGGTCCGGAACAGGCGGCGGCCCGGCTGAATGACCTGCTCCTGCACGTGGGTGCCAGCGGGTTGACCCTGGATTCGCCGCGGGACGCCTGGCTGGAGGCCCTGCGTGGCTGGCTCGGGGGCGGGCGGTGAGTGGCCGGGCCCGGGTGGAGGCCCGGATCGCGACGCTTGGCGAGCTCGGCGAGATACTCGGGAGCATGAAGACCCTCGCGGCTGTCGAGGCACGTACGCTGGCCAGGCTTCAGACCCATCAGGCCGGTGTGAGTGCGGTCATCGACACGGCTTCCCGGGCCTTCTGGCAGCACTATGGCGGGACGCTCCTGCCGGATGCCGGCACGCCGGTAACCCTGGCCGTGGGCAGCGAGCGCGGATTCGTGGGGGACTTCAACCGCCGGGTCGCGGCGGCGGTCCCCGCGGGCGCGCCCTGCCTGACCGTGGGCCGGCGCCTGCCCGGCCGGCTGCCGGCGGGTGTGCCGATGGTCGGGGCGCTGGATGGGCCGGTGGTCGCCGACGAGGTGGAGCCCGTGCTCACGGCGACGCTGGCGGCGTTTGCACGGTTCATCGAGGGCCTCGGGCCACCGCGGATCACCGCCGTCTATCAGGTCCCCGGCGGCGTCGGAGTCCGCCACCGGCAGATCTTTCCGCCGTCCCCAGAGCCGCCGGCGGTGCACGGTGCCGGCAATCCGCCGTTGCTCAACCTCTCCCCCGGGGACTTCCTGCGTGAGCTGCTGGACTACCACCTCACGGCCGCACTCCGGGACGTCGTCCTGTCCTCGCTCACCGCGGAGAACGAGCAGAGAACCCAGCACCTCGACGTCGCCGTGCGCCGGCTCGACGAACGCCGTGCGGCACTCAGGCGGCGCGGCCAGGCGCTGCGCCAGGAGGAGATCACCGAGGAGATCGAGGTGATCCTGCTCGGTGAGACGGCACTGGCGCCCCTGCACCGCGAGTGACGGCTCGGCGGCTCAGCTGATCCCCTCCCGGTGCAGCTCGCGGGCGATGGTGCCGAGCCGGGCGACGGCGTCCGCCACCGTGTCTGTCCACGGGTGCGCGCAGTTCAGGCGCAGGCAGTCGCGGTAGCGTCCGCTCGAGGAGAAGATCGGGCCCGCGGCGATGCTGATCCCCACCGCCCGGGCACGCTGCTGGAGGATGACGGCGTCGGTGCTCCGCGGCAGCTGCACCCAGATCACGAATCCGCCGCGCGGGCGCGTCACCCGTGTGCCTTCCGGGAAGTGGCGGCCGATCGCGTCCACGAAGCGCCGCACCTGGCGTTCGTAGCGCCGGCGGGCGCGTCGGAGGTGCCGCTCGTAGCCGCCCTGCTCCAGGTAGTCCGCTACCGCGAGGGTGGTGACCGTGGGGCTCGCCTGGCTGCCGGCGTACTTGAGATACATTACCCGGTCGCGGTAGCGCCCCGGTGCCACCCAGCCCACCCTGAGCCCCGCGCCCAGGGTCTTGGAGAAGGAGCTGCAGTAGAGGACGTCGCCGTCCTCGTCGTAGGCCTTGGCGGCCCACGGACGCACGCTGTTGAAGGCGAGCTCGCCGTAGACGTCGTCCTCGATCAGCGGCACGCCATGCTCGCGCAGAAGCGCCACCAGCGCGGCCTTGCGCGCCGGCGGGGCCAGGTGGCCCAGCGGGTTGCCGAAGCTCGGCATCATCACGCAGGCGCGGATCGGCCAGGTCCTGAGGGCGTGGGCGAGCGCGTCCGGGATCATGCCGTCGGCGGGGTCCGTGGCGATCTCCAGTGCACGCATGCCCAGGGACTCGATTGCCTGGAGGATGCCGTAGAAGGTCGGCGACTCGATGGCCACCACCTCCCCCGGGTTTGCCACCGCCCGCAGGCTCAGCACCAGCGCCTCCTGGCAACCGGAGGTCACGACCAGCTCGTCCGGGCCGGTGCTGCAGCCGGCATCGGCCATGCGCCGGGCGACCTGCACGCGCAGCTCCGAGCTGCCCGGCGGGAAGTCGTAGCCGGCGATGCGCCGGCGTGCGCGCCGGCGTACCCGCGCAAAGGATCGGTCCAGTGCCGCCCCGGGCAGAAACCCGGCATCCGGTACCGCGGCGCCCAGGGACATCAGGTCCGGATCGTGATGGGCCTGTACGAGCTCGAGAACCCGCTCCTGGCCGGAGACCAGGGACGGCCCCGGTGTCTCCTCGGCACTGACCTCCGGTGGCGCCGTGGCGTGGCGTGCACGGCCGCGCACGTAGAAGCCCGAGCGGGGCCGCGCCTCCAGGATCTCGCGCTGCTCCAGCAGCTCGCAGGCGGCCACCGCCGTGGCGACACTGACGCCGTACTGGCGGCGGAGCTTGCGCACGCCGGGCAGGCGCTCGCCCGGGGCGTAGGTGCCCTGTTCGATCTGTGTCTGTATTCCTGCCGCGACGCGTTCGTAGAGGTAATCACTCATCGCGGCCCATGATAGGCCAAACTGTACCGGTCAGCATTGCCCGCAACTGAATCTGTGTCTGCCGCCAGCCTTTCCCTAAGGTAAGCAGCGGTCGTGGTCGGGCCCCACCGGGACCTCCCCGGTGTCGCGGGGCCCGCCGCTCCCATCGCTGACCACCCGTGCCCGGCACGGGCGACGGCACAGCCGTCTACCGATGGGTGAGCGGGCCCGGCCGTCGATTGCGGCCGGGTCATCTGTGACCACGCAATTTCATGAGGAACGACCGATGTCAGCCGTTCTGAATTCCGACAAGGGCAACGAGTACCATCAGTACACCCCGACCTTCGCCGACTACTGGGACGACCTGGTCGGCTGGGAATCCCGCCTCGAGCGCGAGGGCCACTTCTACAACCGTCTGATCGG
>NZ_WNXE01000175.1:0-4660 GCF_010993615.1 Arhodomonas sp. KWT
CCGGCGAGCTCCCAGCCCATGGTGCCGTTGCGCAGGGCATAGACCGGGTTGGGCACGCCGAGCTCGATCAGCGTCTGGGCGCCGATGATCCCGCGGGTGCGCCCGGCGCAGTTGATCACGATGGGGGTATCCGGGTCCGTGACCAGCGATTCCAGGCGCACGGGCAGCTCCACGTTGGGGCAGCAGCGTGCCCCGGGGATGCTCATGCGCCGGTATTCCGCCGGCGGCCGCGCGTCGAAGAGATGGAAGCGCTCGCCGTCGCCGATACGGGCGGCAAGCTCCGCCGCGTCGATCATCGGCGTGTGCCGGCGCATCTCCACCAGCTCGCCGAAGGCCTTGCTCGGCACGTGGACGCCGGCGAACTCGCCGTAGCCGGCGCGGCGCCAGGCGCGCAGCCCCCCTTCCAGTCCGAACACCCGCCGATAGCCGAGCGCCCGCGCCCGGCGCACGGCGAGCCGGGCCGTGGTGCCGCCCTCATCGGCGATCACCAGCGGCACACCGGGGTCGGGGACGAGCCGGGGCAGATCGAGCTCGAAGCGGCCGTAGGGCAGCGGCACCGCCCAGAAGGGGTGGCGCAGGCCGAACTCGCCGGGTTCGCGGACGTCCAGCAGCGCCAGCGTCTCGCGGGCGTCGAGTCGGGTCTTGAGCTCGCGGGGACTGAGGGTGTCCATGCGCATCACCGCCGGGTCTGCACGCCGATGTCCATGGGCGCGCAGGTGCCGGCCTCCGGGTCGAAGCGCGTCCGCCCGGTGAGCGTCTCCAGCGCACGGCCGTAGAGATGGAGGTGACGGATGACGCCGCCCGGCGGGATCCGGACCGAGTGGATGTCGTCGGCGAGCAGTGCCACGCCGCTCCCCGGCGCGACCTCAACCTCCTCGCTGACGGCCAGCCGGGCGCGGCCCTCGACCGAACCGTCGTCGAGACGGCGGTAGAGGGTGTTGTGCTCCACGCCCTCCACCGCGGCCACGCAGGCCCAGGTGGTGTGGTCGTGGGGCGGGATGCGCTTGCCCGGGTGCATGACGTTGAGATAGAGGGCGTAGCGGCGGTCCGGGTCCTCACTCAGCAGATAGCGCGCCTGACGCTCGTCGGCCGACGGCGCCGGGAACTCGGCCTCGCCCCAGAGGGCGCGCTCGCGGGCCAGCCCGATGAGGGCGTCCAGGGCGCGCCCCAGGGGCTCGCGCTCGCGCACCTCGCCGGGCAGCAGCGCCCGCACCCGTGCTAGGGTCTCGTTCACCCGCGCCTCGCGTTTCGCCTGCGTATCCATTGCCTTGCCTCCTCAGTACACCCGGGCCACCGGCTCGACGCTGGCGAACTCCGGCGTGCCGGTCTGCAGCCGCACGGGGCGTTCGCCCAGGCGCACGGCGCCGTTCGCGTCCAGCCAGGCGAGGCTGTGACGCATCCACTCGGTGTCGTCCCGGTCCGGGAAGTCCTCGCGGGCGTGGGCGCCGCGGCTCTCGGTCCGGTGGCGGGCGGCGTGCACGGTGGCCGCGGCGCAGCCGAGCAGGTTCTCCAGCTCCAGGGTCTCGATCAGGTCCGTGTTCCAGATGCGGCCGCGGTCGGTGACCGAGACGTCGGCGAAGGCAGCCACCAGGGCGTCGATCCGGCGGCAGCCCGCCTCCAGGGTCTCACCGGTGCGGAACACCGCCGCGTAGTCCTGCATGTCCCGCTGCAGGCCGTCGCGCAGGCGGGCGGTGGGGGTCTCGCCGGCAGCGGTCCGCAGCCGCTCCAGGCGCTCGATCGCGGGCGCCGATGCCGACGCCGGCAGGGCACCGCGGTCCGGCCCCTCGCGGCGCAGCACCTCGGCGGCGCGCAGCGCGGCGGCCCGGCCGAAGACGATGAGGTCGAGCAGCGAGTTCGAGCCCAGGCGGTTGGCGCCGTGCACGGACACGCAGGCGGCCTCGCCGATGGCCATGAGCCCGGGGACGATCGCCTCCGGGTCGCCGCCGCGGGGGGCAACGACCTCACCGTGGCGGTTCGTGGGGATGCCGCCCATGTTGTAGTGGACGGTGGGCAGCACCGGGATGGGCTCG
Source organism: Arhodomonas sp. KWT (assembly GCF_010993615.1). Lineage (NCBI taxonomy): Bacteria > Pseudomonadati > Pseudomonadota > Gammaproteobacteria > Chromatiales > Ectothiorhodospiraceae > Arhodomonas > Arhodomonas sp. KWT. Next base: position 2,031 of record NZ_WNXE01000175.1, read on the forward strand.
CGGGTGACGTCGATCCCGGCGAAGATCCGCGCCGTCTCGACGATCCCCGGCAGGCGCTCGTTGATGACCGCCGGGCCCAGGTGGGCGAGGTGGAGGTGGATGTGATCACCGCGCTCGCCGACGCCCCGGCCCTCGCGCATCTCCACGGTCATCGCGCGGCTGACCACGTCGCGGGAGGCGAGGTCCTTGGCATTGGGGGCGTAACGCTCCATGAAGCGCTCGCCGTCGGCGTTGGTGAGGTAGCCGCCCTCGCCGCGCACGCCCTCGGTGATCAGGCAGCCGGAGCCGTAGATGCCGGTGGGGTGGAACTGCACGAACTCCATGTCCTGCAGCGGCAGCCCGGCACGCAGGGCCATGCCGGCGCCGTCGCCGGTGCAGGTGTGCGCGGAGGTGCACGAGAAGTACGCGCGCCCGTAGCCCCCGGTGGCGAGCACGGTGATGCGTGCGCGGAAGCGGTGGATCTTGCCGGTGGCGAGCTCCAGGGCGATGACCCCGCGGCAGGCGCCGTCGGCGTCCATGATCAGGTCGATGGCGAAGAACTCGATATAGAACTCCGCCCGGTGCTTGAGCGACTGCTGGTAGAGGGTGTGCAGGATGGCGTGGCCGGTGCGGTCCGCGGCGGCGCAGGCGCGATTGGCGCGACCCTCGCCGAAACGTGTGCTGTGGCCCCCCAGGGGCCGCTGGTAGACGCGGCCGTCACCGGTGCGCGAGAACGGCACCCCGAAGTGCTCGAGCTCGGTGATCGCCGCCGGGGCGGCCTCGCACATGGCGGCGATGGCGTCCTGGTCGCCCAGCCAGTCGGAGCCCTTGATGGTGTCGTAGGCGTGCCAGCGCCAGTCGTCCTCGTCCATGTTGCCCAGCGCCGCGGCGATGCCGCCCTGGGCGGCCACGGTGTGGCTGCGGGTCGGGAAGACCTTGGTCACGCAGGCGGTGTCGAGCCCCTGGGCGGCCATGCCCAGGGTGGCCCGGAGGCCGGCGCCTCCGGCGCCCACGACCACCACGTCGTGGCTGTGCTCGATGATCGGCTCGGCGGCGGACATCGGTTGCTCGTTACTCCATTGCGTTGACGGCCCGACTCACCGGCCGGGGCGTCGTAACGGGCGAAGGGGCGGTGCGGCGGCGGACCGTCTGCGGCCATGGATGGCCGCAGTCGAGCGTACACGGACGTATTCACAGCGTGTCCGCCGACGCATTGCCCCTCCCCCGGGGCGACTACACGCAGCGCGCCCCGTCCACCTCCAGCGCCACGCCGCTGATGAACTCGGCCTCGTCGCTGGCGAGGTAGAGCGCGGCGTTGGCGACGTCGGCGGGGCGGGACATGCGCCCGAGGGGGATGGTGGCGAGGAACTTCTTGCGGTTCTCCGGCGTGTCCGGCACCCCCATGAAGCGCTCCAGCATCCCGGTTTCGCCGATCACGGGGCAGATGGCGTTGACCCGGATGTTCTCCGGGCCGAGCTCGACGGCCATCGACTTGCTGGTGACGATGGCCGCGCCCTTGCTGCCGTTGTACCAGGTCAGCCCCGGCCGCGGCCGGACCCCGGCGGTGGAGGCGACGTTGATGATGTTGCCGCCGCCGCGCTTGCGGAAGTGCGGCACGGCCTCCAGCGCGGCCAGGTAGATGGACTTCACGTTGACCGAGTAGCAGCGGTCGAAGTCCTCTTCGGTGACGTCCATCATCGGCTGGTTCACGTGGGTGAAACCGGCGTTGTTGACGAGGGTGTCGAAGCCGCCGAAGCGCTCGACGGCGGTATCGATCATCGCCTTCACGTCGGCCCGGTTGGCGACGTCGGCACGCACGCCGACGGCGCTGTCGCCGATCTCGGCCGCGACCGCCTTCGCGCCCTCCTCGTTGAGGTCGGCGACCACCACCTTCGCGCCCTCCCGGGCGAACACCCGGGCAGTCTCCGCGCCAAAGCCCGAGGCCGCGCCCGTGACCACCGCGATCCTGTCCTTCATCCTCATGGGACTCTCCTCCTCGCTATCCTTCATTCGATGTGACCGGGGTTTGGGCCGCGCGTGGGTGGGAGGGCCCCGCCGGGACCCCCCTCCCACGCGCTCCGATTACCGTCGTCTCACCCGTGGTTGAGCACGACCGTCTTGACCACCGAGAACTCGCGCAGCGCCTCGAAACCCTTCTCGCGCCCGTGGCCGCTCTTCTTCATGCCACCGAAGGGCAGCTCGATACCGCCGCCGGCGCCGTAGCCGTTGACGAACACCTGCCCCGCGCGCACCCGCCGGGCCATGCGCATCTGGCGCGCACCGTCGCGGGTCCAGATGCCCGCGACCAGGCCGTAGTCCGTGCCGTTGGCGAGCGCTATGGCGTCCGCCTCGTCGCGGAAGGGGATGGCGCAGAGCACCGGCCCGAACACCTCCTCGCGGGCGATGGTGTGCTCCCGCGGCACCGGGCCGAGCAGCGTCGGCGCAACGTAATAGCCCTGCTCCGGCGTGCCCTCGGCGATGCGTCCGCGGGCGATCACGGGCACGCCGTCCGCCTCCGCGTCGGCGAGCATGCGCTGCACCCGCTGCTGCTGGGCGCGGCTGACCAGCGGCCCGCAGTTCGCGTCCGCGTCGTGGCTGGCGGTGACCAGCTCGCCGAAGGCGGCGGTCAGGCGCTCGATGAAGGCGTCGAA
>NZ_WNXE01000176.1:0-4577 GCF_010993615.1 Arhodomonas sp. KWT
GCCGACCCGAACCGGCCCAACGGCTCGTTCCTCTTCCTCGGCCCCACCGGCGTGGGCAAGACCGAGCTGTGCAAGGCACTGGCGTCGTTCCTCTTCGACACCGAGGAGGCCATGATCCGCATCGACATGTCGGAGTTCATGGAAAAGCACGCCGTCGCGCGGCTGATCGGTGCACCACCGGGCTACGTCGGCTATGAGGAGGGCGGCTACCTCACCGAGCACGTACGCCGCAAGCCCTACTCCGTGATCCTCCTCGACGAGGTGGAGAAGGCCCACCCGGACGTGTTCAACATCCTCCTGCAGGTGCTCGACGACGGCCGTCTCACCGACAGTCACGGGCGCACGGTGGACTTCCGCAACACCGTGATCGTGATGACCTCCAACCTCGGCTCGCACCTGATCCAGGAGAAGGCCGCCGAGGACTACGAGGGCATGAAGTCGGCGGTCATGGAGGTGGTCGCCCAGCAGTTCCGCCCGGAGTTCATCAACCGCATCGACGACGTGGTGGTCTTCCACCCGCTCGACCGGCGCCAGATCCGGCGGATCACCGAGGTCCAGACCGCCTACCTGGACAAGCGCCTCAAGGACCGGGAGATGGCCATCGTCATCTCCGACGCCGCCCTGGACCGCCTCGGCGAGGCCGGCTTCGACCCGGTCTACGGCGCCCGGCCGCTCAAGCGGGTCATCCAGCAACGCCTGGAGAACCCGCTGGCCCAGCGCATCCTCGCCGGCGAGTACGGCCCGGGCGACGTGATCCGCGTGGACGTCGAGGGCGACGAACTCACCTTCGAGCGGACCCGGGAGGCGGCGGAGGCGTAACCGGCGCCTCGCACGGCCGCGGGGGGCATGACACCCCGCGGCCGTCCTCCTTGGTATAGTCGCGCAAACCACTGAGCCCCGACCGGCAAGGAGCCCCGACGATGACCAACCGCCTGATCACCCTCTGCGCCACCCTCCTGCTCGCCGTGACCACCGCCCACGCGGCGGCCCCGGGCGGTGTCACCGTCTCCGAAGCATGGGCACGCGCGACCCCTCCCGGCGCGCCCGCCGGCGCCGCCTACTTCAAGGCGACGGCGGCGTCCGGGGCGGACCGGCTGGTCGGCGTGGCCAGCCCCGTCGCCAAGAAAGCCACGCTACACCGGACGGTGACCGAGAACGGCAACCGCACCATGAAGCATGTCGACGGCGTCGACGTGGGTCCCGACAACCCGCTGGCATTCGCCCCGGGCGGCTATCACGTCATGCTCATGGGTCTCGACCAGCCCCTGAAGGCCGGCGACCGCTTTTCCATGACGCTGACCTTCGAGAAGGCCGGCGACATCGAGGTCGACGTCGAGGTGCGCCCGATCACCGCGGGCGCGGACTGACGGCCAAGGGCGAGCGTCTATACTCCCCGCGTGGACCGCGGCGGCGCCCGCCGCCGGTCCACGTCTGCTATCGTGTCGTACGATTACCCGTCCGCACGCGGGTGCGGACCGATAACACACAAGGGGAGCCACCGATGCGCATCGTCAAAGGCCTCATGGCCGGACTGGCCCTGACCCTCGGCGCCGGCACCGCGGGTGCGGCCCAGTGGAACATGGCCACGCCCTATCCGGACGCGACCTTCCACACCCAGAACATCCGGCAGTTCGCCGAGGACGTGCGTGAGGCCACGGACGGCGACCTGACCATCACCGTCCACTCCGCCGGCTCGCTGATCAAGCACCCGCAAATCAAGCGTGCGGTGCAGACCATGCAGGTCCAGGCCGGCGAGGTCTTCATCTCGCTGCTCGCCAACGAGGACCCGATCTTCGCGGTGGACTCCATCCCGTTCCTCGCCACCAGCTACGATGACGCCGAGCGGCTGTGGGAGGCGTCCCGGGACGCGATCGAGTCCCGCCTCGCGGACGACGGCATCCAGCTACTCTACGCCGTCCCCTGGCCCGCGCAGGGGCTGTACACGTCCCGCGAGGTGGACGGCGTCGACGACCTCGAGGGCCTGAAGTTCCGGGCCTACAACGCCACCACCTCGCGGCTGGCGGAGCTCACCGGGATGGTGCCGACCCAGGTCGAGGTGCCCGACATCCCCCAGGCCTTCGCCACCGGCATCGTCGAGGCGATGATCACCTCGCCGTCCACCGGCGCGAACTCCAAGGCCTGGGACTTCGTCGACCGCTTCTACGACATCCAGGCGTGGCTGCCCAAGAACATGATCATCGTCAACCGGCGCGCCTTCGACGCCCTCGACGAGGACACCCGCCAGGCCGTGCTCGACGCCGCCGCCGAGGCCGAGAAACGCGGCTGGGAGATGAGCCGCAAGGAGGCCGCGGCCAAGAAAGCGGTCCTCGAGGACAACGGCATGCAGGTGCTCGACCCCTCCCAGGGGCTGATGGACGGGCTCACCGACGTCGGCCGGACCATGACCGACGAGTGGCTCGAGAAGACCGGCGAGGACGGCCAGGCCATCATCGAGGCCTACCGGCAGTGACGGCGGCGCCCGCAACGGCCGCCGCCTGAGCGATGCGGCGGCTGCTCGACGCCCTCTACCTGGTGAGCGGCGTGGCCGGGGCGGTGTGCCTCGCCGCCATCGGCGTGCTGGTGCTCGCCCAGACGGCGGGCCGGCTCGTCGGCGTGGTCGTGCCCTCGGCCAACGAGTTCGCGGGCTTCTGCGTCGCCGCCTCGGCGTTTCTCGCCCTGGCCCACACCCTCAACCACGGCGGCCACATCCGGGTGCGCGTGGTGCTCGAACACCTCGGCGGGTGCGCGGGCCGGGCCGTCGAGGCCGCCGCCCTGGTGGTGGCGCTGGCGATGAGCGCCTACGCGAGCTGGTGGGCCGTGGACCTGGTGCGCGGCTCCATCCGCTACGGCGACGTCTCCCCGGGCCTGCTCGCGGTACCGCTGTGGATCCCGCAGACCGGCATGGCCGCCGGCCTGGTGGTGTTCACCATCGCGCTCGCGGACAACCTCCTGAGGGTGCTCCGCGGGCGGCCGCCGCTCTACGCCGTGGAGGACTGAGTGGGCACGCTGGAAGTCGGCCTCGCCCTGATGGCACTGCTGTTCGTCCTGCTCGCCGGCGGCGTGTGGGTGGCGATCAGCCTCACGGTGGTGGCCTATGCCGGGCTCGCGCTGTTCTCCTCCGCCCCCGCCGGGCTGGTGCTCGGCTCCAGCCTCTGGGGCGCGGTGTCGAGCTGGTCGCTGGCGCCGCTGCCGCTGTTCGTGTGGATGGGCGAGATCCTGTTCCGTTCGCGGCTGTCCGAGGACATGTACGCCGGGCTCGCACCGTGGCTGCGGCGCCTGCCCGGACGCCTGCTGCACGTCAACGTGCTCGGCTGCGGCATCTTCGCCGCGGTATCCGGCTCGTCGGCGGCCACCGCCGCGACCATCGGCCGCATGTCCATCCCGGAGCTGCGCCGGCGGGGCTACGACGAGCGCATGATCATCGGCACCCTCGCCGGCTCGGGCACCCTCGGGCTGCTCATCCCGCCGTCGATCATCCTCATCGTCTACGGCGTCAGCGCCCAGCTCTCCATCGCCCGGCTGTTCATGGCCGGGGTGCTCCCCGGCGCGGTGCTGGTGGTGCTGTTCATGGGCTACATCGTCACCTGGTCGCTGCTCCACCCCGGGCGCAATCCGCCGGCGGACCCGGCGCTGCCCCTCGGCGGGCGGCTGCGCGCCTCCGCCCGGCTGGCCCCGGTGATCGCGCTGATCGCCGGCGTGATCGGCTCGATCTACGCCGGTATCGCCACGCCCACCGAGGCCGCGGCCATCGGCGTGGCGGGCGCGCTGGTGCTCTCCGCGGTGACCGGCGGGCTGACACTGGCGAGCTTCCGCGACGGGCTGATGGGCGCGACCCGGACCTCGTGCATGATCGTGTTCATCCTCGCCGGCGCCGCCTTCCTCACCACCGCCATGGGCTATACCGGCATCCCCCGGGCGCTGGCGGAGTGGATCGCGGCACTCGGGCTCTCGCCGGTGGCGCTGATCGCCGCGCTTACCGTATTCTTCGTGGTGCTGGGCTGCTTCCTCGACGGCATCTCGGTGGTGGTGCTCACCACGTCGGTGATCCTGCCCATGGTGAACGCCGCCGGCATCGACCCGCTGTGGTTCGGCATCTTCCTGGTGGTCGTGGTGGAGATGTCGCAGATCACCCCGCCGGTGGGCTTCAACCTGTTCGTGCTCCAGGGGCTGACAGGGCGCAACATCTTCCGCATCGCCGGCGCCTCGCTGCCGTTCTTCCTGGTGCTGCTGAGCGCCGTCGTCATCCTGGTGGTCTTCCCGGAGCTGGCGACCTGGCTGCCGCAGCAGATGGCCCGCTAGGGACGGACCCCGCCGACCCGCGCGACGGAACGCCTCCGACGAACCCGGCCGTACCGGTGTGCCACCCCCGCACCGGACGCCAGACGTACCATGACGGTCCCGGCCGGCAGGGCTCACCCGCCACCGGCCCGGTGACCGGATTCGACACACGCATCCGAGCCGAGCACAGCCAATGAACGACGACACAGCACATCACGGCAGCGGCCAGTGGCAGTTCTGGATCGACCGCGGCGGCACCTTCACCGACGTCATCGGTCGTCGCCCGGACGGGACCGTGC
>NZ_WNXE01000177.1:0-4554 GCF_010993615.1 Arhodomonas sp. KWT
TTGTACGCCCCGCCCTCGGCCGCCTAACACGGCCCCCGCCTTTACTGTTTATCCCGCCGACGTGCAATGAGCCGTGGTGCCTTCTCCGGGAGGATGCCCTCCGGGCGGGTGACCAGGATGACCTGGAGCAGTGCGCCGATGAGCAGCACGCGCAGGGCCGCCGCCTGGGTGGAGTACTCGGAGGGCAGCATGCCGGTGAGCATCTCGGTGCCGGACCACAGGCCCCAGACGATCACGGCGCCGAGGATGGCGCCCCGGTTGTTGCCGCTGCCGCCGGCGATGAGCATCACCCAGATGAGGAAGGTGCCGTATAGCGGCCGGAATGCCTCGGGGCTGACGAAGCCGAAGAAGTGGGCGTACAGACCGCCGCCAAGGCCCATGATCGCGGAGCCGACCACGAAGGCCTGCAGCCGGAAGCGGGCGATGTCCTTGCCGGCGGCGGCGGAGGCCGGCTCGTTCTCCCGGATCGCGCGGAGCACCCGGCCCCAGGGGGAGACATAGGCCCGCTCGACCAGGAAGTAGACGCCGACGACGAACAGCGCCACGACCAGCAGGTAGGTGAGCGGCGAGTCCAGCGCGGTGTCCGCGAACGGCCGCTGCACGGCGGGGATGCCGCGCACGCCGTTGGTCAGCCAGTCCTCGTTCTTGAGGAACAGCCGGATGATCTCGGCGATGCCGATCGTGGCGATGGCGAGGTAGTCCGTTCTCAGCCTCGCGGTGATCAGCCCGATGATGACGCCGATGATGCTGGAGGTGATCACCGCGCCGCCCAGGCCGATGAGGAAGGGCATGCCGAAGCCGCCGAGATACGCCGGGCTGCCGGGGGTGGTGAGGATCGCGGTGGTGTAGGCGCCCACCGCGAAGAAGCCGGCGACACCGATGTTGAACTGCCCGGTGAAGCCCCACTGCATGTTCAGGCCCAGCGCGAGTACCGCGTAGATGCCCGCGAAGGTGAGGAAGGAAACCAGATAGGCGGAAAGGCCGGAGAGTTCCATCACAGCGTCCCCTTGAACAGGCCCTGCGGGCGGAAGACGAGCATCACCACCATGATCGCGAAGGCGACGGCAGGCTTGTAGGCGGCGGGGATCACCAGCGTCGACATCTCCATGGCGATGCCGATGACCATGCCACCGGCGATGGCGCCGTAGGGCCGGCCGATGCCGCCGAGGATGGCAGCGGCGAACACCGGCAGCAGTGCCGTCCAGCCCATCACCGGGTAGAGCCGCGTGTCGATGCCGAGGAACACGCCCGCCGCCGCGGCGAGCCCGCCGCCGATGACCCACGTCCAGGTGATCACGCGCTCCGCCGGGATGCCGGTGATCAGCGCGAGGTCCATGTTGTCGGACATCGCGCGCATCGCCTTGCCCATCTTCGTGCGCGTGAGGAACAGGTGCACCGCCACCACCAGCGCGAAGGCGATGAGCACGATCCAGACGTGGTCCGGCTTGATCCGCAGCCCGCCGAGGATGTCCAGCCGCCAGGGGAACTGGATGCCCTGGGCGTAGGACTGGTTGTCCGAGCCCCAGATGAGCTGGACCGCGGCGCGGATCACCAGCGCCATGCCGAACGAGGAGATCAGCAGGATCACCGGCTGGGTGCGCCGTATGCGCTGGTAGAGGACCTTGTCGATGAGCACGGCCACGGCGGCCATGCCGATCATCCCCGAGGGCAGCGCCCACCAGGGCGAGAGCCCGAAGGCGGAAATGAACGCCAGGCCGATGTAGGCGCCCAGGGTCATGAAGTCGCCATGGGCGAAGTGGGCGAAGCGCAGGATGCCGAAGATCATGGACACGCCGATGGCACCCATGGTCAGGACGCTGCCCAGCACCACGCCGTAGATGAGCAGTTGGGCGATCTCGTTCATCGGGGTCAGCCTCCCAGGAACATCTCGGCCACTTCCTGGTTCGCCACGAGGTTCGGGCCGGTATCCTCGTAGCGATTGCGGCCGGTGGCCAGCACGTAGCCGCGGTCGGCGATGGCGAGCGCCTGCTTGGCGTTCTGCTCCACCATCAGCACCCCGATGCCGAGATCGCGGATCTCGCGGATCCGCTCGAAGGTCTCGTCGATGAGCAGCGGCGAGAGGCCCGCGGTGGGCTCGTCGAGCATCAGCAGGCTCGGCTCGATCATCAGCGCCCGGCCCATGGCGACCATCTGGCGCTCACCGCCGGACATCAGTCCCGCCTGCTGGTGGCGCCGCTCCTTGAGCTTGGGGAAGAGGGCGAAGACCCGCTCCATGCGCGCGCTGATATCGCCGGACATGAGGTAGGCCCCCATCTCCAGGTTCTCGCGCACGCTCATCGACGGGAAGACATTGTGTTCCTGGGGCACATAGGCGATGCCCCGGCGCACCATCTGCTCCGGGCGGGCGTTGGTGATGTCCTCGCCCCGGTAGCGCACATGCCCCTGGCGGACATGAAGCAGGCCGAAGACCGCCTTCATGGCCGTGGATTTGCCGGCCCCGTTGGGCCCGACGATCACCACGATCTCGTCGTCGCCGACGGTGAGGTTCGTCCCGTTGAGGATGTCGACACCGCCGTAGCCGCCGTACAGCCCGCTTGCCTCGAGAAGCATAGTCATTACTCGCCTGCCCTCCCGCTCACGCCGCCGCCGAGGTAGGCCTCGCGGACCTGTTCGTTCTGGCGCAGCTCCGCCATCGGCCCGGAGGCGATCAGCTCGCCGTTGGCCATGACGTGCACCGGCTCGCAGAGTGTGGAGATCAGGTCCATGTCGTGCTCGATGACGCAGAAGGTATAGCCGCGCTCGGTATTCAGTCGCTGGATCGCGGCGGAGATGCGCCCGAGCAGCGTGCGGTTGACGCCGGCGCCGGGCTCGTCGAGGAGCACCGCCTTGGCGTCGGTCATCATCGCCCGGCCCAGGTCCAGGAGCTTCTTCTGGCCGCCGGAGAGGTTGCCGGCGAGCTCGTCGGCGACGTGGCCGATCTCGAGGAAGTCCAGCACCTCCTCGACCTGCTCGAGCACCCGGCTGTCCTCGCGCCGCACCCGGGCCCAGCGGAACCAGGCGTTGAACAGGTTCTCCCCGGACTGGCCCGCCGGGACCACCATGAGGTTCTCGCGCACGGTCATGCGGGAGAACTCGTGGGGGATCTGGAAGGTGCGAACCAGCCCCATGTGGAAGAGGCGGTGCGGGGGGATGCCGGTGATGTCCGTGCCTTCGAGGGTGATCCGGCCGCTGTCCGGCGGGATGAGGCCGGCGACGATATTGAAGAGTGTGCTCTTGCCGGCGCCGTTCGGGCCTATCAGGCCGGTGATACTGCCGCGCTCGACCTCGAACGAGACATTCTGCACCGCCTTCAGGCCGCCGAAGGCCTTCGAGACGTTGTCGATGGTAATCAAGGGCGGAACCCCTCTAACACTGCCGTCTTAATCGTTATAGCCCATGGCCCCGCGCGCCATGCCTGGCGCCCGCCGGTCCGTGACGGTCCCGCCGGTCCTGGCCCCCGCGTGCCGCGGCACGCGCTCCCCCCGGCCGGAGCCAAACCCGTGATTCTAAACCCTGACGCCGATATCGCAATCCGTCCCGGCGGGAGGCAGCGATTCTCATTATGGCGCGCCGTCGGGTTGAATCGGTCGCAGGCCCGCATGAAACGGTCGAGACGTCGCACGCCTGCGGCGCACGACCTACCCACGTGTGCAGCCGAAGGTAATCACATGGACTCGCCCCCCTTCGAGGCGTCGAGGCGCCGGGGTGGCGGGTGTACCGTCCACTGAGAGACCGTGCAGGTCGAGAAAGGAGGGCGAGTCCGTGGAACAGGTTACGACATTGGCGGTGGATTTGGCCAAAGAGGTTTTCTTTGCGGTGGGCGAGGATGCGACGGGGCGAGTGTGCTTTGAACGCGAGTTTCGCTCGCGGCGAGCCTTTGAGCGTTTTCTCGAGGGGCTCTCGGGGCCGCTGGAGGTGGTGCTGGAGACGGGCTCGGGGGCGCACTACTGGGCGCGACGTCTGCATGCTCAGGGGGTGGAGGCGCGGTTGTTGCCGGCGCAACGCGTGTGCGAGCACCGCAGCGGCCACAAGAATGACCGCAAAGACGCGCGGGCGCTGCTGCGGGCGCGGCGCGATGAGGCGATTCACCCTGTGCCGGTGAAAAGCGCTGCGGCGCTCGAGCTCCAGGCCGTGCACCGGGTGCGCTCGGGGTGGTTGCAGCGGCGCACTGCGGTGGCGAACCAGCTGCGCGGTTTGCTTGCCGAGCACGGCGTGGTGATTGCCCGCGGCGAGGCGGCGCTGCGCCGGCGCCTGGAGGCGCTACTGGGCAGCCCGCCGGAGTGGCTCAATGGCGACTTCCATGCGCTGCTCGCCGAGCTGGAGGCGGAGTATCGGGCGCTGGGGGATCGGCTCGCGCGCGCGGATGCGCGACTCAAACGCCTCGCCGCCGAGGACCCGCAGTCAAGACGGCTGGCGACGCTCCGTGGGGTGGGGCCGATTGGCGCCACCGCCCTGGCCTGCAAGGCGCAACAGGCCAAGCGCTTTGCCAATGCGCGGCAATTCGCTGCCTACTTCGGGGTGGTGCCGCGCCAGCACAGCACCGGCGGAAAGACG
>NZ_WNXE01000178.1:0-4541 GCF_010993615.1 Arhodomonas sp. KWT
TGCATGAAGCGCACCCGCGGGTTGCCGCTGCGGCGCAGGACCTCGGTGGTCACCTGGTAGGGCGAGAGCTGCCGGATCCGCTCGGCCCATTTCTCCTTCGGCTCGCCCATGGACAGCCATACGTCCGTGTAGATGAAGTCCACGCCCTCGACCGCCTCGTCCACGCTCTCGGTGACCGTGACCCGCGCGCCGCTCTCGGCGGCGAGGGTCTTCGCCTCCGCCTGGATGTCGTCGTCTGGCCAGCATGCCTTCGGTGCGCACAGCCGTACATCCATGCCCATCTTGGCACCGCCGATGAGCAGGCTGTCGCCCATGTTGTTGCCGGCGTCGCCCAGGAAGGCGTAGCTCACGTCGTGCAGCGGCTTCTCGGCGTGCTCCTGCATGGTCAGGAAGTCGGCGAGGATCTGGGTCGGGTGGAACTCGTCGGTCAGCCCGTTATAGACCGGGACCCCGGCGTGGGCGGCCAGTGTCTCCACCACCTTCTGGCCGAAACCGCGGTACTCGATCGCGTCGTAGACGCGGCCGAGTACCCGCGCGGTGTCCTTCACCGACTCCTTGCTGCCGAGGTGCGTGCCTGTCGGCCCGAGGTAGGTGACGCGTGCGCCCTGGTCGTAGGCCGCGACCTCGAAGCCCACCCGGGTTCGGGTGGAATTCTTCTCGAAGATCAGGGCGATGTCCTTGCCCTGCAGGTTGGCCACCTCGGTGCCGGCGTACTTCGCCGTCTTGAGGTCGGCGGCCAGCTTGAGGAGGAAGGCGATCTCCTTTTGCGAATAGTCGCGCAGGGTCAGGAAATGCCGGTTCTTCAGGTTGAAGGCCATGGTTCGCTCCTCGCTGTTCAGGCCGGGTCGCGGGCGGTGGGGCAGCTCATGCAGTGACCGCCGCCGCGGCCGCGGCCGAGCTCGGCGCCGGGGATCGCCAGGACCTCGACCCCCGCCGCCTTCAGCGCGGCGTTGGTGTCGTCGTTGCGGTCATAGCCGATCACCACGCCCGGGCGCAGCGCGAGGACGTTGTTGCCGTCGTTCCACTGCTCGCGGGCGCGTTCCTCCTCGCTCTCGCCGCCGGTCGGTACGATCTGGAGGCGCCTGTAGCCGAGCACCTCGGCGACGATCTCGAAGATCGGCCGCGGGTCGCGGCGGAACTCGAGCGGTTTGTCCCCCGCGCCCGGGCGGATGTCGTAGCACACCAGCTCGTCGGCGACCTCCTTGAAGGTGGTGACCACGTCGCCGCCGCACAGCGTGAAGATCGTGTCCAGGTGCATCGACGCCCGTGAGCGCGGGATCTTGAAGGCCAGCACGCGCTCCGCGGCGCCGGCGGCGAACAGCGATACCGCGAGCTGGCCCACCGCCTGCGGCGAGGAGCGCTCGCCCATGCCCACGAGCACGGTGGCGTCGCCCACGGGCATGACGTCGCCGCCCTCCAGGGTCGCCAGCCCGTGCTCGCGTGTCGGGTCGCCCCAGTGGATGTTCACCCGGCCGGCGAAGGTGGGGTGATACCGGTAGATCGCGGTGTTGATCAGCGTCTCCGGCCGGCGGGCGGCCCAGTACATCGGATTCACCGTCACGCCGTCGTAGATCCAGGCGCTGTTGTCCCGGGTGAACAGCGCATTGGGCAGGGGCGGCAGGAGGAACCCGTGATGGCCCAGGTAGCTGCCGAACAGCCCGGTGAGCTCGAACGGTACCTCGTCGACGGTGAGCCCGCCGAGGAGGTGCTCGGCGAGCCGTGTCCCGGGCAGCTCGTCGAACCAGGCGCGCAGCTCGGAGAGCGCGCCGACGCCGATGTGGTCGGCGGTGACGCGATGATCGAGCACCCACGCCCTTGCCTCGGGGATGTCCAGGGTCTCCGCGAGCAGGTCGTTGACGTCGAGGACCTCGATCCCCTGCTCGCGCATGGTGGCCGAGAAGACGTCGTGGTCCTTCTGCGCCTGCTTGACCCAGAAGACGTCGTCGAAGAGCAGCTCGTCGCAGTTCGAAGGCGTCAGGCGGCGGTGGGCGAGGCCCGGGCGGCAGACGACGACCTGCCGGAGCGTGCCGGTTTCCGAGTGAACGCCGAGTGTTGTTGCGGTCATGTCAATGTCCCTCTAGACCAGGGTGCCGATGCTCAGTACGACCGAGATGAAGATCGTGAGCATCAGCAGCAGTGGCCAGATGAAGGCGATCCAGCGGTCGTAGGGCACGCGCCCGATGGCGAGGCCGCCGATCACCACGGCGAAGGTCGGGTTGATCAGGTTCACCAGCCCGTTCGCGGACTGGTAGGCGGTGACCACGAGCTCCCGGCCGACCCCGGCGAAATCCGACAGTGGGGCCAGGATCGGCATGGACAGCACCGCCAGCCCGGAGGAGGACGGCACGAAGAAGCTCATCGCCGCCTCGATCCAGAACATCAGGTTGATGAAGGCGAGCTGCCCGAGTCCGCCGAGGGTCTCGGCGGCGCTGTGCAGGATCGTGTCCGCGATCAGGCCCTTGTCCATGATCACGACGATGCCGCGGGCGAGGCCCACCACCAGGGCGACGCCCAGCAGATCGCGGGCGCCGTCGACGAAGCGGCCGGTGAGCTCCTTCTCGCCCATTCGCGCGACGATGCCGATGACGATCGCCGAGCCGAAGAACAGTGCGCCCATCCGCGCCATCCACCATCCCTGGGAGGACACGCCCCAGATCATCACCGCGAAGGTGAGGGCGAACAGCACCAGGACGATCGACTGGGTGGTGGTGAGCGTGGAGGAATGGCTCTGCTCGTCGTCGCCCCTGAGGAAGTAGGCCTTGTGCGCGGCGTGCTGTTTGGCGACGGCCGAGCGTGACGGGTCCGCCTTGACGCGCCGTGCATAGGCCATGACGTAGCCGATGCACAGCACCAGCCCGCCCAGGAGGATGACGAAGCGCAGCACGATGCCGGTGGTGAACGGTATCGAGGCCGCGTTGGCGGCGATGACGGTGGCGAACGGGTTGATCGTCGAGCCGAGCACACCGATGCCGGCGCCGATCATGATGACCGCCACGGCAGTGACCGTGTCGTAGCCCGCGGCGAGCATGACGGGGACCAGGATGCCGTAGAAGGCGAGCGTCTCCTCGGCCATGCCGTAGGTCGTGCCGCCGATGGCGAACAGGATCATGAGTATGGGGATCATCCATATCTCGTGACCGCGCAGCTTGCGCATGGCCTCGCGTATGCCCGTATCGATGGCGCCGGTTCCGTTGACGACGCCGAGGAATCCCCCCAGGAACAGCACGAACAGCGCCACGTCGATGGCGTTCGCCGCATAGCTGTCCGGATCGTAGAAGCCGGCGACGGGGGCGAGCATGACGTCGACGAAGCCCTGCGGGTTCGGCTCCACGGCCTGGTAGGTGCCGGGGACAGCGACCTCGCGGCCGACGGCCTCGTTCATCGTGCGTTCGTACTTGCCCGTGGGGATGACCCAGGTGAGCGCGGCCACGAGGACGATGAGAAGAAAGAGAACGGTATAGGCGGTCGGGAAACGAGAGGTGAGTTCCGGGTCCTTCTGCGACGGGGCGTTGGGGTCAGCAGACACGGCACTTCTCCTTGTGTTGACGCGCAATGCTGCGCCACGGGGCTTGTTGCGGCGAGGCCGGGTGTTTGTGTACCCATGGCAACAATAGGCGGAATGCGTCGGGGTGTCAGTTGACGCCGGTCAAGTCGTTAGCAATCTACCGGCATGCCGCGAGAGGTGCGGACGGCGCGCGGCAATACGCACGTGTACCGGCGGGCACGGGACGGTCCGGGGGGCGGTGAGGCGGTCGCGGCGCTGTGCCGCGGCGCAATACGCGGGGCCCGTCCCGGCCGTAGCGCCGGGACGGGCTGGTGCCGAAGGTGGTTCAGCCGGCGCCGAGGCGGCGCTGGGCCTCGCGGTACTTCTCAGCGGTGCGTTCGATGATCTCCGCCGGCAGGTGCGGTGCCGGGGCGGTCTTGTCCCAGTCCAGGGTCTCGAGGTAATCGCGGACGAACTGCTTGTCGAAGCTCGGCGGCGAGCCGCCGGGTTGGTAGGCATCCGCCGGCCAGAAGCGGCTGGAGTCCGGGGTCAGGGCCTCGTCGATCCACACCAGAGAGCCGTCGCCGTCGAGCCCGAACTCGAACTTCGTGTCGGCGATGATGATGCCGTGCTCCCGGGCGTAGTCCGCGGCCTCGGTGTAGAGGCGCAGCGTCGTCTCTCGCACCGCCGCCGCACGCTCCGTGCCAAGTTGCTCGGCAACGGCGTCGAAGGCGACGTTCTCGTCGTGCTCGCCCACCGCGGCCTTGGTCGAGGGGGTGAAGATGGGCTCCGGCAGGCGGTCCGCCTGGCGCAGGCCGGCGGGCAGCGGGATGCCGCAGATCGAGCCGCTCGCCTGGTAGTCCTTCCAGCCCGAGCCGATGATGTAGCCCCGCGCGATGGCCTCCACCGGCAGCGGCGCCAGGCGCCGCACCACCAGTGCCCGGCCCTCGACCTGGGCGCGTTCCGCCGGGTCCGGCAGGACGTCGGTGAGGGGTCTGTCGGCGAGGTGGTTGGGGACGATGTGGCGCAGCCGCTCGAACCAGAACCGCGACAGCGC
>NZ_WNXE01000179.1:0-4424 GCF_010993615.1 Arhodomonas sp. KWT
TATCCCCGTCACCCATCGTGCAACCGAACATCCTTATTGCCCTCGCTGAATACGGCAGCCGGGCCGGCACCACGGCTGCGGCGCGGTACCCTACTACCCGTTGCGTTAGTCGGCTGTTAGCCGCCCGGACCGGATACAGGCCACAGCCTTTCGCCCGCGGTGCCCATTGCCGGCGCGGGTTTCTTGTGGCTTTAAGTCTCTGCAGGGCGCGCGCACGTCTCAATACGGCTGGATTTGATGCATAACAAATCGCGGCTGCAGAATAATCGTCGCCGCGGGAAGCTGGCGGCCCCGGGAACAGACCGGGGCCCTTCCGCCCGGCACAGGGGGTGACACTGATGAAATCCGGCGCAAGGACCGTCGAATGGATATTCGACAGCCCGGTCCCGCATGAGCAGCCGCCGACCATGGCCGAGATGCCGCTGCCGGGCGGGCACATGCGCTTCGAGACGGTGCAGACCGCGCACGGGGTGCGGGCCATCCTCGCCGACGGCCACACCGGCGCGGATCCGGTAAACATCCTGGCCGCCGACGAGAGCGACCTGCACGAGATCGGCCTGATCATCCCCTGGGAGACCGCCTTCGAGGTGTTCATCCCCGGTGTCGACCGGCCCCGCACCATCCGGGACGGCCACTGGCACTGGCATATGCCCGCGGAGCGCTGGGTGGATTTCAGGCTGCCGGCGCGAAGCCGGATCCGGACGGTCGGCATCACCCTCTCGAACGATCTCTTCGAGCGCCTCTCTGAAGGCGCCCGCCTCCCGACGCCGGTGGCAGCGATCGGCCGGCGTCACGCCCCGGACGCATTCGAGCTGCACCGGCACATGGACGCGGCGTTACGCCCCGCCGTGGGACAGCTCTTCTCCAGCCCCTACCACGGCGAGATCCGACGCCTGTCGCTGGAGGGTCGGCTGCTCGAGGTCGTCAGCGGGGCATTCGAATCCCTGACCCGCGACGACTCGCCGGGCACACACCTGAGCGCCTGGGAGGTGGCCCGCGTGCGCGACGCCGCCGCCGGGCTGCTCGAACACCCGGCCTCCCCGCCCTCGGTCGACGAGCTCGGCCGGGAGACCGGACTGGGAGCGACGCGCCTGATGCAGGCGTTCAAGGCCCATTACGGCGTGCCGCCGGTGCAGTGGCTGCAGCAGCGCAAGCTGGAGATGGCCCACCAGCTGCTCGCAGACACGCCGCTGGGGATCAAGGAGATCGCCTTCCGGCTCGGCTACCGGCACGTGAGCAACTTCGCGAGCGCGTTCAAACGCCATTACGGCGTCACCCCGGGCAGCCTGCGCCGGCAACGGTAACCGCCCGGTTGCCAAACACCGCGTCAGCGCCAACACTGGGGCGTCATCCGCAACGGGATACCGGGGGCATGAGCACACGCGCGCGACGCCGTAGCCGGCCGCGACTGTGGGTAGGCTGGCGGGAATGGATTGGCCTGCCCCAGCTGGGCATCGAGGCGGTGAAGGCGAAGGTCGACACCGGCGCGGCGACGTCCGCGCTGCACGCGATCCACATCCACCGCTTCAGCGACAACGGTCGTGAGCGGGTGGCCTTCGAAGTCCATCCCCTGCAGCGCCGTACCGATCGCACCGTGCACTGTGCCGCGGACGTCCTCGACGAACGGGTGGTCACCAGCTCCACCGGCCACCGCGAACGACGCATCGTGATCCGCACGCCAGTGCTCATCGCGGGACAGCGATTTTCCATTGATCTGTCACTGACCAACCGCGATACCATGGGCTTTCGGATGCTCATCGGCCGCCGCGCCATGAAACGCCGCCTCCTCGTGGACCCGGGTGCCTCGTACCTGGCCGGCGCGGCGGATAGCGAAGTATGGGTTCAACGCCCGCCACCGCGGTGAGCGGGCACCGGGCGGTGCACGTCATCCGGGGCACCCCCTACGCCGGGGCGGACGTCCGCCGCCCCCGTCATCCGCAGTAGCCAGCGTGGAACGAGATACGAATGGCCGAGCCACTGCAGATCCATGTCCTCTCCCGTAACGCCCGCCTGTACTCGACGCGCCGCATCGTCGAGGCCGGACGGGAGCGCGGCCATACCATGCGTGTCGTCGACCCGCTGCGCTGTTACGTGAAGATCAGCGCACACCGCCCGGAGGTGCACTACAAGGGCGACATCCTCGACTCGCCGGACGCGGTGATCCCCCGCATCGGCGCCTCGGTGACCTTCTACGGCACCGCCGTGCTGCGGCAGTTCGAGATGATGGGGGTGTTCCCGCTCAACGAGTCCGTGGCGATCACCCGCTCACGGGACAAGCTGCGCTCCATGCAGCTGCTCGCGCGCCGTGGCATCGGCCTGCCGGTGACCGGCTTCGCCTATTCGCCGGACGACAACGAGGACCTCATCAGCCTGGTCGGCGGCGCCCCGCTGGTGATCAAGCTCCTCGAAGGCACCCAGGGCAAGGGCGTGGTGCTCGCCGAGACCACCAAGGCCGCGGAAAGCGTGATCGACGCCTTTCACGGCCTGAACGCCTACTTCCTCACCCAGGAGTTCATCCGCGAGGCCGGCGGCGCGGATATCCGCTGCTTCGTGGTGGGCAACCGGGTCATCGCCTCGATGAAGCGCCAGGCGAAGGAAGGGGAGTTCCGCTCCAACGTCCACCGCGGCGGCGCCGCCACCCCCATCCGCATCACCCCCGAGGAGCGTCAGACGGCGGTACGCGCGGCCCGGATCATGGGGCTCAATGTCGCCGGCGTGGACATCATGCGCTCCAACCACGGACCGGTGGTGCTGGAGGTGAACTCCTCGCCGGGGCTGGAGGGCATCGAGACCTCCACCGGCAAGGACGTCGCCGGTGCGATCGTCCAGTTCATCGAGAAGGAAGGCAAGGCGGGCAAGACGCGCACCAAGGGCAAGGGCTGACGCGCCCCTCCGCCACGCGGACACCGGCGGCCGGCACACCGGACCGCCGGACATCCGGGCACGGGGCTACTGGCCGCCCTGCTGCTGCATCATCTTGCGCGGATCCACGGGCTCGGCGGGCAGCTCGAACCGCTCGGCGGCCAGGCTGTCGCCGGAGATCTCGACGACCTCGTACTGACCCTCGATCCGGAGCATGCCGACCCCGCGTTCCTTGAGTTCGGCCATGATCCCGTCCTCGCCACCGTCCGCTCCCATGCCGCGGATCATCGCCCCCCAGGCATCGCTCAGGGACTGCGCCCGCGGATCGTCGCTGAGGACGACACGGCCGGACTTCTCTTCCCCCTCCTGACGCCAGCGCATCCGGTAGACCTCGCCATCCATGCCGGCGACGGTGACGCTCTCGCCGAGGGACTCCAGCTCGAGCAGCTCGTTGCTTGCGCCGGTGGGGGCCTGCCCGTCACGACCCTCGCGCAGGGCGGTCAGGTCGAACACCGTGGCATCGGCGCCGCTACCGCGCACCGCATAGGCGCGGCCGTCGCGCACGAGCATGTAGCCGCCCTGGCCGGGCGCCTCCATGCGGACCTCGCCGTCATCGCTCCAGGCGAAATTCACGGGCTTCATGCCCCCCTGCGAATCGCCGCCGACGCGCACCGTCGCGGTACCCGCGGCGAGCGCCGGCAATGCCGCGAGCGCCAGCGCGCCCGCCGTGATCGTATTGAACAGCCGTTTCATGATTTCCTCCTTCACTCGACACCTGAGTAAACGTTTGCGGGCGCCTTTATCCCCACCGGAGAAGCCCTTAAACTGCACTTGATTCGAGGAACCACACGGGAGCCTCACAATTCAGGCGCGCCCCCGGGCGCGATTCCGCCCTGTTCCGACCAAGAGATCCGATAGCTGCCAATGGCCCAGTACATCTACACCATGAACCGCGTGGGCAAGGTCGTTCCCCCCAAGCGGCAGATCCTCAAGGACATCTCCCTGTCGTTCTTCCCCGGTGCCAAGATCGGCGTACTCGGCCTCAACGGCTCCGGCAAGTCGACGCTGCTGCGCATTATGGCGGGCGTGGACACCGAGTTCGAGGGCGAGGCGCGACCACAGCCCGGAATCAACATCGGCTACCTCCCCCAGGAGCCGGAGCTGGACCCGGCCAAGGACGTGCGCGGCAACGTCGAGGACGGCGTGGCCGAGACCAAGGCACTGGTGGACCGGTTCAACGAGGTCTCCGCGCAGTTCGCCGATCCGGACGCGGATTTCGAGGCCCTGATGGCCGAACAGGCCAAGCTCCAGGACCAGATCGAGGCCGCCGGTGCCTGGGATCTGGACCGCAAGCTCGAGCAGGCGGCGGACGCCCTGCGCCTGCCGCCGTGGGACGCGGACGTCACCACCCTGTCCGGCGGCGAGAAGCGCCGCGTGGCCCTGTGCCGGCTACTGTTGTCAAAGCCCGACATGCTGCTGCTCGACGAGCCCACCAACCACCTGGACGCGGAGTCCGTGGCGTGGCTGGAGACCTTCCTCACCGAGTTCGAGGGCACCGTGGT
>NZ_WNXE01000017.1:0-1300 GCF_010993615.1 Arhodomonas sp. KWT
GACACGCCGATCGCCATGAGCGAGATCGAGCGCATCCTCAAGACGGGCATGGCCAATGTCCGCTGCGTGCTCGGATCGATGATCAACGGCTTCTGAGAGACGTTACGGCAGCGGTGCTGCCGTAACCTCCGGACCTGGTGGACCGGAGACGAGAGCGGCTGTCAGTGAACACGGAAAACGATACCCGCAGCCTCCTGGCCGGGGCGGCCTGGGCGTTGCTGGCGATCACCCTGTGGTCTGGCAATTTCGTGGTCGCGCGCGGCATGGGGGCGACCCTTACGCCGCTCGACCTGTCCTTCGCCCGCTGGAGCATCGCCGCCGTCATCGCGGCCCTGGTGTTCGGACGCACCATCGTCGCCGAGCTGCCCGCGATCCGGCGCCGCTTCGCCATGGTCGTGCTGAGCGCGGTGCTGGGCATCGCGTCGTTCAACACGCTCGTCTACGGCGCCGGCCATTACGCGGGCGCCGCCGTACTGGCGCTGCTCAACACCCTCTCGCCCCTGGTAATCGCCTTTCTCGCCGCTGTCTTCCTGCGTGAGCGTCTGCCCAGGCACGCCGGTACCGGCGGGCTGATCGCGCTCGCGGGCGTCGCCGTCATCACGCTCGGACACGCCGGTGAGGGGGGCGGCGGGGAGACACGCATCGTCCCGGCCCTGCTGCTCATGGCCGGCGCCGTCGTCTGCTTCTCCGGCTACGCGGTGACGGTCCGGCTGCTCACGCGGGAGATCCCGGTGCAGGCCAATCTCGCCATCACCATCATCCTCGGCGCATTCGTGCTCGCCCCCGCTTGGCTGACCCTCTCCGACCCCGCTCATCTCTACGGTCTGGACTGGCAGGGTTACGCGGTACTGCTGTACGTGGGGGTCGGTGCCTCGATCGTCGCCTTTTTCTGCTGGAACAAGGCCATCAGCACCCTCGGCGCGGGCCGGGCGGCGGGCCTTTACTACCTCATCCCCGTGACCACTGCGGTCCTCGCCTGGCTGATCATCGGCGAGACCCTCTCCGTCGCCACCCTCTGCGCCATCCCCGTCGTCCTCCTGGGCGCCTGGCTGGCGACGCGCTAGGGCCGGACGCCGATCCCGGTGCAACGGCACCGCCCTGCGGCGGAAGGCCCCCTGTCGTGCCCGCGGCGGTGGGGCAGGTCGCCGTCGCGCCCGCATCCACCGGGACGGATCGACGGGCAGCCCCGGCACATGTGGCATGCTGTGCCGGTCACGGTACGTCCGGGACCCCAGTGCTGCGTCAGGGTGACGCGGCAGGTCACGCCACGCCGGCGTTCATGCCTACCACGGCAATGACG
>NZ_WNXE01000017.1:1393-3681 GCF_010993615.1 Arhodomonas sp. KWT
GTCCCAGTGAAACAGAACACCGTCAGACCGCCCGCGGCCGCCTCGCCATGGAGGGCCGCCAGCGCCGGTGACGCCGACTCGAGGATCGGCAGGGGCGTCGTCGTGATCCCGGGGAGCTCGGTGCCGTCCACGCAGCGCACGGGCGGACCGACGAGCTCCGGACAAGCCTTGCCCAGACTGAAGGCCAGCACTGCCGCGGTGTTGGCTTTCAGTCCGGTCGGCAGCGAACCGTCCACGATAATGACGCTCTTCGTGCTCATGACTGTTTGCCCTCGCTATTCGGAACACGCCGTTGACACGAGCCACCGACACGCCTGCGCAGGGCACGGGCGGCGGCCGTGACCATTCCGGGGCGAGCGTATCCCGTCGCGGGGCGAATGGATTGCACGATATACGGGCTACCGGTCACCCCGGTCGCAGGAGTGAGGTCAGGACACCTGCCGGACCGGTTCGACGCTGCCCGGCGTCACGCCGGTGATGCGTCGGAAGCAACGCGCGAAGTGCGGCTGATCGTAGAAGCCGAGACGGAGCGCGACGTCGCTGGGCTGATCACCGCGGGCAAGCAGCGGCACAGCCTCGCCGATGCGGCGTTGCAGCCAGTAGGCGTAGGGCGGGACACCCACCGCCTCGCGGAAGACGTCGAGGAGGTAGTGGGGATGCAGGTCCACGAGCGTGGCGAGGTCGCCCAGGCTCAACCGTTCCGGCTCCCGCGCTCGTCCGGCCGCCGCGTAATCACGCGCGAGGGTATCCAGGTAGTCCCGCACGCGGCGCACCGCCGCCGGTTCCCGCCCGGGAGTCGTGGGCGTCTCACGCCCATGTCGCACGAAGACGCCGTCGAGGGTGTCCAGAAGCAGCGAATCGACGGCCAGCCGCCAGCCCGCATGCCCCCGCAGCGCCATACGCCGCGCGAGCGCCGCGAAACGCCGGCTGACGAATCGGCCGGTATCCAGGGCATACGGCGAGGGGAAACCGCGTCGCGGCCGCGACGGCAGCATCTCCGCCAGCGCCTGCTCGCCCACGTACAGCGTGCGGTATGCCATGCGACCATCGACAGCGTAGCCGTCATGCGGCTGACCGGGATTCATCAGCGACAGCGTCCGCCGGGGGAAGACGTAGCGCGTGCCCCGGCTGCGATAGCCGCCGACACCGTGCTCGATCACGCCGATAGCGAAGGCATCGTGACTGTGTCGGCCGAAGGGCTGACCGCTGACCGTCGCGTCGAGCAGGTGAACCCCGGGACGCCAGTCGGGCACGTAGAGCCGGCTGCGGGCGGCGGGCTTCATCGTCGGATGACGCGCGGCTCACGCCGGCGGGCATCCCCCGACCGGGACCGGTTCGGGTAGGGGTGCCGCCGCATCGGCGCTAGCCGTCACCGTCCCCCAGGGGCCGCGCCTGGACGATCACACCCAGCAAGGGATGGTCGAGGTAGTGAATCTCGTCGCTGCGCATGCGCCGGCTCTGGGTCATGGGATAGACGGTACCGCCGGTCTCGCGGCGGTAGCGCAGATCGACCTGGGCATGGAGGTAGCGGCTGACGTAGACACGCATCATCCCGTAGAGCCCGGGTGTCTCCGGAATGCGTTCGCCGGCCGGGACACCGTCACCGACGGCCACCCACTGGTTCCGCCCCTTGGCGAGATCCGGCTGGATCCAGCCGAAATGACCGAGCACCACGTACTGGTCCGCGGACGCCAGGCGCTGACGGATGCCCGAGAGCTGATAGGCGCTGGAGGCGAGGCGCCGGAACGGGCCGCCGCCGGGGCGGGAGACGCGCACGTCCTGCGGCAGCGCGGGCGGCACGTCCGGCCAGCTCTCGCCGTCGGCGCCGCTCGCCTCCCACTGGCGGAAGACCACGACCTCCACGGCATAGTCCCGGGCGAGAGCGGCGCCGCTGACGGCCAGCCCGCTGAGGGCGAGGACGACGGCGGTCGCGGCGACGGCGATCCGGCGCGGCATGGCGTTCTCCACGATCATTACGACTCCACGCGGGCGGGGCGCTCCACCGCGCCCCTGTCGTCCGACGGGGACGGCTTCCCGGCACCGAGGGTCTGAAGCAGCGCCTCCACCTCGCGGATGCGGCTGTCCGCGTCCTCGGTCTCGCGGTTGAAGCGCAGCCGCTCCTGACCCTCCAGACGATACACGGCGGGCTGCTCCTGGACCAGACGCACCAGTGCCGCCGGGTCGACTGCCGGCCGGTCGCCGAACTCGATCTTGCCACCGCCCGGACCGGCCTCGATGCGCTGGATGCCCAGCCCCTCGGCAGCAAGCTTGAGCTCGGTCACCCGGAA
>NZ_WNXE01000017.1:3779-33864 GCF_010993615.1 Arhodomonas sp. KWT
GAGATGGCCTCCAGGCGCTTGGACGCATCCGCCGTCATGCTCCGGCGCGGCGGTGCGAGCAGGTAGGCATAGGCCCGGTGGTGGGAACGCCCGACGCGGCCGCGGAGCTGATGGAGCTGGGCAAGGCCGAGGCGGTCGGCGCGGTTGATGACGATGGTGTTCGCCGAGGGTACGTCGATACCGCTCTCGATGATGGTGGTGCACACCAGGATGTTGAAGCGCTGGTGATAGAAGTCGAGCATCACGCGCTCGAGCTCGCGCTCCGGCATCTGGCCGTGGGCGATGCGCACCCGCGCATCCGGCAGCAGCTCCGTGAGCTCCCGTGCCACGCGCTCGATGCTGTCCACGTCGTTGTGCAGGAAGTAGACCTGGCCGCCGCGGTGGAGCTCACGCAGGCAGGCCTCCTGGATCAGGGCGTCGTTCCACTCGCTGACGAAGGTCTTTACCGCCAGCCGCCGTGCCGGTGGCGTGGCGATAATGGACAGGTCCCGCATGCCCGACAGGGCCATGTTCAGGGTGCGCGGGATCGGCGTCGCGGTGAGGGTGAGAACGTCGACGCTGGCGCGCAGGCCCTTGAGCTGCTCCTTCTGGCGCACGCCGAAGCGGTGCTCCTCGTCGAGGATCACCAGCCCGAGGTTGTGATAGCTCACCGAGGACTGGAGCAGCTTGTGGGTGCCGATGACGATGTCCACCTTGCCGGCGGCGAGATCGGCGAGCACGGCGTTCTGCTCCTTCTTCGAGCGGAAACGCGAGAGCAGCTCGACACGCACGGGCCAGTCGGCGAAACGGTCGCTGAAGTTCTGGTAGTGCTGCTGGGCGAGGAGGGTGGTGGGCACCATCACCGCCACCTGATGCCCCTCCTGGACGCCAATGAAGGCCGCGCGCATCGCGACCTCGGTCTTGCCGAAGCCGACATCGCCACACACGACCCGGTCCATCGGCTGTTCCGAGGCGAGGTCGTTGACCACGGCCGCGATCGCGCGCTCCTGGTCCGGGGTCTCCTCGAAGGGAAACTGCTCGGCGAAACGCCGGTAATCCTCCGGATCGTAGTGATAGGCGTGGCCGCCGCGGGCGGCGCGCCGGGCGTAGATATCGAGGAGCTCGGCGGCGACATCGCGGGCACGCTCCGCGGCCTTGCGCCGGGCGCGGTCCCACTGCTCGCTGCCGAGCCGGTGGAGCGGGGCGTGCTCGGTATCCAGTCCCGTGTAGCGCGAGACCAGGTGCAGCGAGGCCACCGGGACGTAGAGCTTGTCCCCGCCGGCGTACTCCAGGGTGAGGAACTCGGTGTCCACGCCACCGACGTTGAGCGTCTGCAGCCCGATATAGCGGCCGACGCCGTGATCCTCGTGGACCACCGGCGCACCGACACTGAGATCGGTGAGGTCGCGGATGATCGTGTCCGGGTCCCGCTCCGGACGCTCGCGTCGGCGCCGCTGGCTGGCCCGCTCGGCGAACAGCGCCGCCTCCGGGATCAGGGTGATCCCCGCCTCCGTCAGGCGGAAGCCGCGCTCCAGCGGACCGGTGGTGATCGCGCGGGGGGCATCTCCGGCCACGAACGCCGTCCAGTCCGCGACCGCCGGCACGCGCAGGTCGGCCTGCTCCAGGCGCTCCATGAGGCGCTCCCGCCGGCCCGCGGTCTCGGCGAGGAACAGCACGCGCCCCGCCTCATCGGCGAGCAGCGACTCCAGCGCCGCCAGCGGCCGGGCCGCCGCCGGCTCGGCGCGCAGGTCCGGCAGTCCCGTCACCGGGTGACGGATGCTGCCGCCGTGCGCCCCCTCCGGCGCCTCCTCGTGCAGATAGACCTGGGGCAGGGCGTTGAGCCGCTCGCGCAGCTCGTCCGGGCGCAGGTAAAGCGACTCCGGCGTCAGCAGCGGGCGCTCGCGGTCGTGGCGACGCTGCTCGTAACGCTCGCCGATCTGCGCCCAGTCGCCGTCCAGGGCCTCGTCCAGCCCGGCCACCCGGACCGCGACGCTGCCCTCGGGGAGGTAATCGAACAGCGTCGCCGTCTCCTCGAAGAACAGCGGCAGGTAGTACTCCACGCCGTTGGGCAGGTGGCCTTCGCTGACCTCCCGGTAGACCACGCTGTCGGTGGGATCGCCGGCGAAACGGGCGCGCCAGTTGCCTCGAAAGCGCCGGATACCCTCCTCGCCGGTGGGGAACTCCCGCGCCGGCAGCAGCGCCACCTCGGGCACACGCTCGCTGCTGCGCTGGGACTCCGGATCGAAGCGCCGGATGGTCTCGACCTCGTCGTCGAAGAGGTCCACGCGCAGCGGGCTGTCCGCGCCCATCGGGAAGAGATCGAGTATCGAGCCGCGCACCGCGAACTCGCCGTGCTCCATGACCTCGGAGACGCAGCGGTAGCCCGCCCGCTCCAGGCGCTCGCGCATCGGCTCCAGCGCGAGCCGGTCCCCCTCCGCGAGGAGGAGCGTGGTGGCCTCCAGGAAGCTCGGCGGCGCGATGCGCTGCATCAGCGTCGCCCCCGGCACGATGAGCACGCCGCGGCCCATCGAGGGTAGGCCGTGCAGGGCGCGCAGGCGCTGGGAGATGATGTCCTGGTGCGGGGAAAAGACGTCGTAGGGCAGCGTCTCCCAGTCCGGCAGGACACGCACGGGCAGTTCCCCGCCGGCGAAGAACCCCAGCGCCGCCTCCAGCGATTGGGCCTGCTGTGGTGTCGCCGTCACCACGAGGGTCGGCTCGGGGTGCTGCCGCGCGGCGGCGACGACCGCCAGTGCGGCACTGTCACCGGCCAGGTCGTACCAGTGGAGACGGTCGCCCGGGCCCTTGGGCAGGCGCGGGACGAGGGGATCGTTGTCGGTGGTGGCCATGACGAGCTTCGAGGACGCTGGCGGTTGGGCGGCTTGCCGAGAGTGGCACCGGCCGGTGAGTGTACTCAATGGGCCCGGACCAGACCAGCCGTAACGCCGTGCCGGACCTTATGGGGGCGGATGGAATCTGGCATCATACGCCCGGTCCCCGGGCGGAGTCGCCCGCGGATGGGCACGCACTCGTCGAGACCGACCCGGAGCCCATGACCCCCGAACCGTCCCTGGAACCGATCGCTCCGCACGATGACGCTTTCGTGGCGCTCTACGAGGCGACCTTCCCGGCGTGGGAGCGCGAGCCCACGCCCCGGGTGCTGGCACGACTGGATGCCGGGCGCTACCGCGGCGAGCGGCTCACGGACCCGGAAGGGCGGATCGCCGGATTCTATGTCGTGGACGTACCGCCAGGGCTTGGCTGCACAGTCTTGACGTTCCTGGCCATTGCGCCGGGGTGGCGCGGCGGGGGGCTCGGCGTACGACTGGCCACGGCGGCGGCCCGGCGGTTCGCCACCGAGGGTCCCGGGGCGTGGCTAGTGGTCGAGGCGGAGCCGCGCCCGGCGCGGCTGTATGCGCGCTGCGGCTTCCGGCGGCTGGCGCTGGACTACCGCGTGCCGCACTACGATGATCCGGCGGCCACCCAGGCGATGGCGCTGATGGTCCACCCACGCCAGCAGTGGGCGACGGCGATACCGGGTGCGACGGTCGCCCGCTGGGTACGGCAGGCCTTCATCGACGGCTACGGTCTGGCGGCCGGGGATCCACGGCTGACCGGGCAGCTGGAGCGGATACCGGAGAGGGTGAGGATTGAGGATGCTGAGCTTCGGTCAATATAGCGAGGACGGCGACTGGGTGGAGCACACCGCAGAGTCGGTGATCGCCGCCGGCCGCACCACGTTCCAGTCCTATCTGTTCTTCCGTTCGCCGGTCCACGGCGTGTGCGTGGCGCTCGACGGCGACATCCAGTCCTGCGAGGCGGACGAGGCGATCTATCACGAGGCCCTGGTGCATCCCGCGATGCTGGTCCATCCGGACCCCCGCCGGGTCCTGATCATGGGCGGCGGCGAGGGCGCGACCGCACGCGAGGTGCTGCGCCACCCCGGGGTCACCCGGGTCGTGATGGTCGACATGGATGCCGAGTTCGTCGAGCTCTGCCGCACCCACCTGGCGGGGTGGAACGCCGGCGCATTCGCGGACCCGCGGCTCGACGTGCAATGCCGCGACATCAATGAATTCCTGGACGAACCCGGCGAGGGCTTCGACGTCGTCATCGGGGACCTGGTCGACTTCAACGATCCGGACGACCCCGCCGCAGCCCTCTACAGCCGGCAGCTCTACGAGCGCCTGCGCCGCCGGCTCAACCCCGGGGCCATCACCGCGACCCAGGCCGGTGGGCTGACCACCGGCCGCACCGCGGCCCATGCCCATGTGCGCGCGACGCTCGACGCCGCCTTCACCAACGTCTCCAGCTACGGCATCGTGGTGCCGAGCTTCTACCACCTCTGGAGCTACGTCCTGGCCTCCGACGAGCGTCTCCCCGATGTCGATGCCCTGCCGATGGAGCGCTTCGCGCAGCGCGCCACCGCCCGCCGGCTGGCCCTGCCGGCCACCGGCCCGGCGAGCCTGGCGGCGACCTTCGCGTTGCCGGTCTCCATCTACGAAAAGCTCCAAAAACCCGCAACCTGAAAATATAACCTGATGTCGAACCTTCGTTACCAGCTCCTCCCGAACCGCCCGGTCGACACGGCCGATATCCTCGTGCTGCCGGTGCCGCACGAGCAGACCGTCTCCTACAAGCCCGGGACCCGTAACGGCCCCGAGGCGATCCTCGACGCAACCGCCCAGCTCGAGTACTTCGAGGAGGACGGCAACTGGTCACCGCTCATGCACATGGGCATCTGCGTGGTACCACCGCTCGGCAAGCAGCTCTACGAGCGCGCCGTCGACTACCACCGGCGGCTGGCCCGATCGGCGGCCGCGTTGCCGGACGGACCGCTGATACTTGCCCTCGGCGGCGAACACTCGATCACTCCGGCACTGGTGCAGGCACGCATGCCGGAGCCGGGCACCGTGGTCTGCCTGGATGCCCATGCCGACCTGCGCCGGCACTTCGAGGGCACCGAGCTCAGCCATGCGTGCCCGATGCATCACATCCGCGCGGCCGGGCACGGCGTCCTCCTCGCCGGCGTTCGCTCGCTGATGGACGAGGAGGCCGCACGGGTGCGCGACGACGACGCCATCGAGTGCCACCGGGACCGCGCACTCCACCGTCCGGCCGCCTGGCAGGCGCTGCTCGAACGCCTCGCCGGCCTGGACGGCCCGGTATGGCTCACGGTGGACATGGACGTGTTCAGTCCGGCGGAGGTGCCCGGCGTGGGCACGCCGCAGCCCGGCGGGCTCGGCTGGTACGACGTCGTCGAGCTGGTCGAGACGCTGATCGCCAACCCGCGCATCGATCTGCGCGGCTGCGACATTGTCGAGCTGGTCCCCGAGCCGAGCTGCGTCTCCGAGATGGTCGCCGCCAAGCTCAGCCAGCGCATGATCTCCTGCTGGGGCCGCCGGCAGGGCTTCCACGAGGCGCCCGCCACGGGCAGCCAGTCCGAGGTGAGCTATGACTGAACCCGTTACCCCGGCACCGGTCTTCCGCCCGGCCCGCCACGCCGCCCACCAGCCCCGCTGGGACTTCTCCGACGGCTACCCGCCGGTGCCATACCCGGAGGTGGCCGAGCGTATCGGCGAGGTCCTGACCGGTTTCGGCCGTACCTGGCCGCTCGCGGAACATCCCGTGGAAGGCGGCCGCGAGGAAACCGTCGCCGCGCTGCATGCCCCGGAATACCTCGCCTTCCTCCGCGGGATCGGCGAGACCCTGGAGGAGGGGGAAGAATACGTCCCCTCAATCTTCCATGGGGACCTGAGCGCCGGACCGCTGCGCTTCCGCGGCGGCATGTTCACCGCCGAGATCGGCACCCCCATCACCCGGGCGACGCGCCAGGCGGCCCTGGATTCCGCCGAGACCGCGCGCCGGGCGGCCGCGCACCTCTTGGAGCACGGCGGCCACGTCGTCGCACTGTGCCGTCCGCCGGGCCATCATGCGGGCTACCGGCGCTACGGCGGCTACTGTTTCTACAACAACGCCTACGTCGCCGCGCGCACCGTTACCGCCGCGGGCCGGCGCTGTCCGGTGCTGGACGTGGACTACCACCTCGGGGACGGCAGCGTGGAGTTCGCCGGGGAGGCGGCGCCGTATTTCTCCCTGCATGCGGATCCGTGGCGAAACTACCCGCACCTGGACGCCGGCTGGGACGGCGCCGGGCGGACACACGTGCACCTGGCCACGCTCGCAGAGGGCACCGACGGCGAGGCCTATCTGGCGCAGCTCGACGACGCCCTGACCGCACTGACGGCGACACGGCCGGACGCAGTGGTCCTGTCGCTGGGATTCGATACCGCGGCGACGGACACCATCCAGGATGCCGCGGTAGGGCTGACGGCGGCAGACTTCGAGGCGATCGGCGTGCGGCTGGCCGCGACCGGGCTGCCGGTGCTCGTCCTGCTGGAAGGGGGGTACGACGTCGCCGGGCTCGCCGGCTACGCGGAGGCCTTCGCCCGCGGGCTCGGCCCCGCGCCGGATCAGCGGCGGACGACGGTATGAATCACCAGGTTGCGCTCGAAGTACACGGCGAAGCCGTCGTACTGCCAGCGCGTGATCGGTGGCTCGCCGACCGGGCCCTCGCGGGTCTGCGGCTCGCCGTATCGCTCGCGCACCGTCTCCATGGTCACGCCGTTGTGCGGACCGACGCCCTTGGTCGCCTCGACCTGGTCGAGCAGCAGCGTCTCCGCCGACGCCGGGACGACGACCGAGGCGAGGAGCAGGACGGCGAGAAACACGCGTGGCATAGAACTTACTCCCTGTTGACCGCGTCCACTATAGCACCGGCCCCGACACGGCAAAACTGACGCCGCGGGCCGCCGCGCCACACCGGGAGGTGATCTTGGAGTATCCGGGAGAGCTGCGCAGGGGACGACTGCTGCGCCGCTACAAACGTTTCCTCGCCGACGTCGAGTGCGACGATGGCGAGCACCTGACGGCCCACTGCCCGAACACCGGCTCGATGCTCGGCTGCGCCGAGCCGGGGCAGGCGGTGTGGTTGAGCCACTCCACCCGCCCCGGACGCAAGTACGCGTGGACCTGGGAGCAGGTCGCCGTGGCCGACGGCGTGCGCGTGGGCATCCACACCGGGCGCACCAACGACGTGGTCGCCGACGCCCTGGCCGCGGGCTGGTTCCCGGAGCTCGGCGACACCGCCCGGCTCCGGCGTGAGGTCGGGGTGCCGGACGAGCCCATGCGTGCCGACTTCCTGGTGACCGACAGCGACGGCACGGAGCGGTTCGTGGAGGCGAAGAACGTCACCGCCGCGGTCACGGACGGCGTCGCGCTGTTCCCGGACGCGGTGAGCACGCGCGGTACCCGCCACCTGGAGGTGCTCTCGCGCCTCGCCCGCGCGGGATTGCGCCCGAGCCTGATATTCTGCGTCCAGCGTACGGATGTGACCGAGGTCCGTCCGGCCGACGACATCGATCCCGACTACGGACGGGCACTGCGTGCGGCGATCGCCGACGGCGTCGGCGTCTACGCCTTCACCGCCGCGCCGGGCGACCACGCCATCGAGCCCGCCCGGCGGGTGCCCGTCATCTGTCCCTGACCCAGCAAAGGGCCCGGCATGTTCAAGCCGTTACAGCTGTATATCGGACTGCGCTACACCCGTGCGAGACGCCGCAACCACTTCGTCTCGTTCATCTCGGCCTCCTCGATGCTCGGCATCGCCGTGGGCGTTACCGCGCTCATCACCGTGCTCTCGGTGATGAACGGCTTCGAGTCGGAGCTGCGCGACCGCATCCTCGGGATGGTTGCCCACGGCACCGTCAGCGGCTACCAGCAGCCGCTGGAGGACTGGGCCGGCCTCACCGAACGCCTCGGCCAGCGCCCCGAGGTCAAGGGGGCCGCCCCTTACGTGCGCGGCGAGGTCATGATCACCCGGGGCAAAGAGGTCACCGGCGCGCTGATACGCGGCGTGCTCCCGGACAAGGAGCGCGGCGTATCCAGCGTCGACGACAACATGGTCACCGGCAGCCTCTCCGCACTCACTCCGGGGGATTACGGCATCGTCCTCGGCCAGGGGCTCGCCGACCGGCTGGGCGTCGGCCGTGGCGACACCGTCACCGTGGTCGCCCCGGAGGCCCGGGTCTCCGTCGCCGGTGTGCTGCCACGGCTGCGTCGCTTCCACGTGGTCGGCGTGTTCTCGGTGGACATGTCCCAGTACGACAACTCGCTGGCGCTCATCCAGCTCAAGGACGCGCAGACGCTGTTCCGCACCGGGGACGCCGTTACCGGGATACGCCTGGAGTTCGACAACCTGTTCGATGCACCGCGGCTCGTGCGCCAGATCGCGCAGGACCTGCCGGGGCTCTACCGGATCTCCGACTGGACCATGCAGAACCGCAACTTCTTCCGCGCCGTGCAGACCGAGAAGACGGTGATGTTCGTCATCCTGCTGCTGATCGTGGGCGTGGCGGCGTTCAATATCGTCTCCACCCTGGTGATGGTGGTGACCGACAAGCGTTCGGACATCGCGATACTGCGCACCCTCGGTGCCAGCCCGCGCAGCATCATGGGGATATTCATCGTACAGGGCGCGGTCCTGGGCATCGCCGGTACGCTCATCGGCGTGCTCGGCGGCGTCGCGCTGGCGCTCAACGTCGAGACCATCGTGCCGGCCATCGAGCAGCTCTTTCACACCAAGTTCCTGCCGGCGGATGTCTATCTGATCAGCACCTTACCTTCGGAACTTCATCAGGGGGATGTAGTGCACATAACCCTCGCCGCCCTCGGTCTGTCGCTGCTCGCGACCCTGTACCCGGCGTGGCGCGCCTCGCGCGTCGCCCCCGCGGAGGCCCTGCGCTATGAGTGAGACCGATACCGTGCTCGCCTGCGAGGATCTGGCACTGAGCTTCCGCGAGGGCAACGACCGCCTGCAGGTTCTCGACGGCGTCTCCCTGCAGGTCCGCCGGGGCGAGCAGCTCGCCGTCGTCGGTCGCTCCGGCTCCGGCAAGAGCACGCTGCTGCACCTCCTCGGCGGGCTCGAGAGCGCCGAACGCGGGCGGGTCTGGGTGGACGGCCAGTGCCTCACCGAGCTCGGCCCCGTGCCCCGGGGACGCCTGCGCAACCGCGCCCTCGGTTTCATCTACCAGTTTCATCATCTGTTGCCGGAGTTCACCGCGCTGGAGAACGTGGCGATGCCGTTGCTCATCGGCGGCAGCAGCACCCGCAGCGCCCGTGAGGCCGCGGCCTCGATGCTGGAGCGTGTCGGGCTCACGGCGCGCCACCGTCACAAGCCGGGAGAGCTGTCCGGTGGCGAGCGCCAGCGCGTAGCGATCGCCCGGGCGCTGGTGACCGAGCCCGCCTGCGTGCTCGCCGACGAGCCCACGGGCAATCTCGACTGGCAGACCGCGGAGTCGGTGTTCGAGCTGTTCCAGGCGGTAAACCGGGATCACGGCACCAGCGTGGTGGTGGTCACCCACGACCGCGCGCTCGCCGCACGGCTGGACCGAACCGTTACCCTCGAGGACGGCCGGCTGCGCGACGCTGGCGACGACGCCGGCGCTGGCGCAGATGGGCGATGATATAGAACCGCCAGAGCAGGTGGACGCTGCCGTAGCCGGCCAGGGACACGAGCAGGCCGGTGACCACCGAGCCCAGCAGCAGCGGGCGCCAGATGGCGCCCAGCTCGTGCCAGAACCACGCGAGGTTGGGCTCGAAGGCCGCGGGGAAGACGGGCGTGCCCAGGAACCACGTCCCTACCATGTAGGTGAAGTAGAACAGCGCGGGCATGGTCAGCGGGTTGCTGACCCAGACCAGCGCCACCGACAGCACGATATTCACACGGAAGAAGATCGCGAGTGCCGCGGCGAGGATCATCTGGAACGGTATCGGCAGGAACGCCGTGAACAGCCCCACGGCGACACCGCCGGCAACGGAGCGGCGGTTGAGGTGGAGCAGGAAGGGGTCCTCCAGGAGACGGCCGAGCCACCGCAGTTCCCGCCGCCCGGTGACCCGATGCGGTTCGGGTAGGTATCGCTTGAGAAACCGCCTCGGCATGGTACCCCCCTGTCGCTGGCGCACATACTAACCCGCTCATTGGCATTGTCACCCCTCGGCGCGCTTGTCCGTCCGGCCGTGGGGACGCCGGGGGAGCGCGGTAGCCGTCGCCGAATCGGCCACGGCGGCCGTGCCGGTGACCGGGCGGTGTCCGCCGCGACGGCGGGGTGAACGGCTGACGACAGGAGGGCCACAGGGATGGTGGCATGGGTCTTGGGTCTGCTGGTGCCGGTACACGTGCCGGCGGCGTCGGCGGCATGGGCGCTGTCGACGGCGTTCGCACTGGTGCTGCTTGCCCCGGCGCGGCACCCGCTCGCACGGCGACTGGCGCTGTTCGGCGCCGCGGTCGCCTGGGCCGCAACCGTGATGGCACTGGACCTCGAAGCGCGCCTGCCGGAGGCCCGCTCCGGCGACGATTTTACCGTGACCGGCGAGGTCGCCGCGCTGCCGGAGGACAACGGCCGGCTCACCCGGCTCGTCCTGGATGTCGACACCATCGATCCAGCGCTGCCGCGGCGGCCGGAGCGGATGCGCCTGAGCTGGTACGGCGAGGCCCCGGTGGTCCGCGCCGGCGAGCGCTGGCGACTTCGCGTCCGTCTCAAGCGCCCCCGGGGCTTCATGAATCCGGTTCGCTTTGACTACGAGGCCTGGCTGACCCGCCGGGGCATCAGCGCCACCGGCTACATCCACGGTGGCGAACGGCTCGCCGCAGCGGCCGGGGTGGCCGGCTGGCGCGGCCGCCTCGCCGGAACGCTGGCAACACGGCTGGGCGGCGGCGGCGACGGCGCCGCCGTCGTCCGGGCCCTGCTGGTGGGCGACCGCCGAGGGATCTCCGGCGACCTCTGGAAGACCCTGCGCACCCTCGGCGTCACGCACCTCGTGGCGATCTCCGGGCTGCACATCGGCCTCGTCGCCGGACTTGCCGGTCTTCTTTCGGCGGCATTGTGGCGGCGGGTGCCGGCGTTCGCGCGGCGCTGGCCGGCCAGCGTCGCCGGCGCCCTATGTGGCATGTCGGCGGCGCTCGCGTATGCGGCCGCCGCCGGCTTTTCGCTGCCGACCCGCCGGGCACTGGTGATGGCCGCGGTTGTCGCCGGCGCGCTGTTATGGCGCCGCCGGCCGTCACGCTGGCGCGGACTGACGCTGGCCGCCACCGCGGTACTCACGCCCGACCCCTGGGCGTCGCTGTCCCCCGGCTTCTGGCTGTCGTTCGGTGCCGTCGCCCTAATCCTCCTGGCATGGCGGCCGGGGCGGCGCAGACTCGGCGGCGCACTGCGCGTCCAGATCGCCGTGACCGCCGGGCTCACGCCGCTGCTGCTGCACAGCTTCGGTGCGTTCTCCTGGGTCAGCGCCCCGGTCAATCTGATCGCGGTACCACTGACCGGGCTGCTCGTCGTCCCGGGCGCGTTCCTCGCCGCGGCCGCGGACGCCGTATGGCCGGCCGGCCACGTCCTGACGGCCTTCGCGGCAGTGTTGGACACCGTGCTGACGGCCGCCGCATGGCTCGCCGAGCGGATCACGATGGTTCGGCCAGGGCCGCTGGCACCCGCGTTCTGGCCGCTGCTCGGCGCCGCCGGCGGCATCGCGCTGCTACCCCGCGGTTTCCCCGGGCGATGGCTCACGCTCGCCCTCGCCGGGCTGGCGCTGACCGCACCGTCACCGCCCCGGCCAGCCCTGAAGGTCACCTTCGTGGAGGTGGGGCAGGGTGCGGCCACCGTCGTCGAAACCCGGCGGCACGTGCTTGTCTTCGACACCGGGCCGCGCTGGGGCGCCGGCGCCAGTGCCGCACGTTACAGCCTGGTGCCCTATCTCCGCGGGCACGGGGTGAGTACCATCGACCGTCTGGTGGTCAGCCACGCGGACGCAGACCACGCTGGCGGGCTGGCGGCAGTGCGCCGCGCCGTCGCTGTGGACCGGCTGGTCAGCGGCGAACCCGGCGAGACGGGGGGCTCGCCCTGTCGTGCCGGCCAGTCGTGGCGCTGGGACGGCGTC
This sequence comes from Arhodomonas sp. KWT, assembly GCF_010993615.1. Taxonomy (NCBI): domain Bacteria; kingdom Pseudomonadati; phylum Pseudomonadota; class Gammaproteobacteria; order Chromatiales; family Ectothiorhodospiraceae; genus Arhodomonas; species Arhodomonas sp. KWT. Next base: position 15,744 of record NZ_WNXE01000017.1, read on the forward strand.
ACATTCCGGATGCTCGCGCCGGTGGAGACCGGTCGAAGCGGTAACGCCGCCTCCTGTGTGCTCGTGGTGGACACCGGCAGGCACCGCGTTCTTCTCACCGGCGACCTGGTCGCCGCCGACGAACCCGCGGTGGCCGCCCGAATCCGGAGCCCGGTAGACGTTCTGCAGGTGGGCCACCACGGCAGTGAGACGTCCACCACGCCGGGCCTGCTGCGGGCGGCCCGGCCCCGGCTCGCAGTGATATCCGCCGGCTACGACAACCGTTATGGCCTGCCGGCCCCCGCCGTGGTCGCGCGGCTCGCGCGCTGCGGCGCCCGTGTGGTCAACCTCGCCGAGAGCGGCGCAGTGACCGTGCGCGAGACCGGCGCCGGCGCCTGGTGGGTGCGGCGGGAACGCCCTGCACGCCGGCGCCTCTACCACGAACGCCCGCACGGAGTTCAGGCGGGCCGGCAAAATCGGTATGATTCCGGGCGACTAGGCGATCGCCCCGACAACGGAGGTGGCAAGACGTGTGGGAACTGGTCAAGGCCGGCGGCTGGCTGATGCTGCCCATCATCGTGTGCTCGGTGCTGGCGCTGGCCATCGTCATCGAGCGGCTGTGGTCGCTGCAGCGTAACCGCGTCCTGCCCAGGCACCTGGTCGCGGAGGTCTGGAACAAGCTCAAGGTGGACGCGATGGACGGCGACGCCATCCGCAACCTGCGACGGCACTCCCCGCTCGGGCGCGTACTCGCCGCCGGTGTGATCAACCGGCACCTCAGCCGCGAGGTGATGATGGAGAGCATCGAGGATACCGGTCGCCACGAGGCCCACAACCTCGAGCGCTACCTCAACACCCTCGGCACCATCGCCGCGATCAGCCCGCTACTGGGCCTGCTCGGCACGGTGGTCGGCATGATCGACGTGTTCAGCACCATCTCCAGCCACGGCGTCGGCAACGCGCCGGCGCTCGCCGGCGGCATTTCCCAGGCGCTGATCACCACCGCCGCCGGGCTCGTGGTGGCGATCCCCGCACTGATGGCATACCGCTACCTGCGCGGCCGCGTCGATGAGCTGATCGTGGACATGGAGCAGCAGGCCCTCAAGCTCGTCGAGGCCATCCACGGCCAGCGGCCGGCGAACGAGGGGAGGGCGGCGTGAACCTGAGCCCGCGACGCCGTGACGAGCCCGAGATCAACCTGACCCCGCTGATCGACGTGGTCTTCCTGATGTTGATCTTCTTCATGGTCAGCACCACGTTCGTTCAGCAGACACGCCTGGACGTGACCCTGCCCAGCGCGGAACAGTCCGCCACGACCCCGGAGCGCGAGACGCTGCACGTGACTATTTCCCCGGACGGACGAATCAGCGTGGACGGACGCACGCTCGCCAACGGCAAGGTCGCCACCATCCGCCAGGCCCTGGAGGACGCGCTCGGCGACCGTGACGCCGCCGATGTGCCGGTCGTGGTGGACGCTGACGCCAACGCACGCCACCAGGTGGTGGTACGCGCCCTCGACGCGGCCGGCCAGGCGGGGCTCACCCACGTCGGCATGGCCGCGGCGGCCGGCGCACAGCCATGACGGATCCGGGGCTGAACGCCGTCGCCCGCCCGGGCGACGGCGGCGTGTACCGCCGCCTTCTCGGTTACGTGCGCCCCTACTGGGGCATAGCGCTGGTCGCGGTGATCGGCATGGTGGTCAGCGGCGGCATGGAGAGCGTGTTCGCCTGGCTGATGAAGCCCATGCTGGACCGTGGCTTCGTCGAGCGGGACCCGGAGATGATCCGGCTGATCCCGTTCGCCCTCATGGGCATCTTCCTGCTCCGTGGCGTGGCGAGCTTCGGCGCGAGCTTCGGGATGATGTGGGTGAGCCGGCGGGTGATCCACGAGCTGCGCAGCCAGGTCTTCGAGCGGCTGCTCACGCTGCCCAAGCGCTACTTCGACAACAGCTCCTCAGCGCGGCTGCTCTCGCGGCTGACCTACAACGTGGAGCAGGTGGCACAGGCGGGCACGGACGCGCTCATCGTGCTGGTGCGTGACAGCGCCACCGCCGTCGCTCTGCTCGGCTACATGTTCTTCGTGAGCTGGCGTCTGGCGCTGATCTTCCTCGGCCTCGGCCCGATACTGGCAGTGCTGGTGGTCTACATCAGCAAGCGCTTCCGGCGCCTGAGCCGCCGTATCCAGGGCAGTGTCGGCAGCGTCGCCTACGTGGCCGAGGAGGCCATAGAGGGCCACGAGGTGATCAAGGTCTTCGGCGCACAGGCTCACGAGCGCCGGCGTTTCGGCAGCGTCAACGACCTCAACATGCGCCAGTACATCAAGTTCTCCGCCACCAAGGCGCTGAGCACGCCGGTGGTGCAGTTCGTCTCCGCCGCCGCGCTGTCATTCGTGATCTACCTGGCGACCCGCCAGGAGATGATCGCCGAGGTCACGGTGGGCGGGTTCGTGTCGTTCATCACCGCCATGCTGCTGCTCATGCAACCGCTCAAGCGTCTGACCAACGTGAACTCGACGATCCAGCGCGGCATCGCCGCCGGCGAGAGCATCTTCGAGGTCATCGACGAGACGCCGGAGACCGACAACGGCACGCTCACCCTGGACCGCGCCGAGGGACGGGTCAGCTTCGAGGACGTCGGCTTTGCCTACGACCCCGCCGGCCCCGCGGTCCTCACCGACATCCACATGGACGTGCCGGCCGGCGAGACCGTCGCGGTGGTAGGCCGCTCGGGCAGCGGCAAGACCACCCTGGTCAACCTCCTGCCGCGCTTCTACGAGCCCGTCAGCGGTACCATCCGCCTGGACGGCATCCCGCTCACCGACTACCGGCTCCATGACCTGCGCCGCCAGATCGCGCTCGTCGGCCAGCAGGTCGTGCTGTTCAACGACACCATCGCCGCCAATATCGCCTTCGGCGCCGCCGGCGAAGCCGACCGCGCCGACGTGGAACGCGCGGCGGCGCTGGCGAACGCCCGCGAGTTCATCGAGGCGCTGCCCCGGGGCTTCGACACCGTGGTGGGGGAGAACGGCGTGATGCTCTCCGGCGGTCAGCGCCAGCGCATCGCCATTGCCCGGGCCCTGCTCAAGGATGCCCCGATCCTGGTCCTGGACGAGGCCACCTCGGCGCTGGACACGGAATCCGAGTACCACATCCAGCGGGCGCTGGAGACGCTGATGCGCGGGCGCACGACCTTCGTCATCGCGCACCGGCTGTCCACGATCGAGGCCGCGGACCGGATCCTCGTGCTCGATGGCGGCCGCATCATCGAGAGCGGCGACCACGATACGCTCATCGAACGGGGCGGGGCGTACGCCGCGCTGCACCGCATGCAGTTCCGTAATCAGCAACCGGAACGTCAGGGCGCCGGCGAATGACGGGCATCCCGGGCTGGTGGCTACACCGCCGCCTGACGGACCGGCTGCTGTCACCACTGGGCGCACTCTACGCCGCTGCCGGACGGGCCCGCCGTCGTTACTGGCAATCACGGGCGGTACGCCTGCCGGTGCCGGTGCTCGTGGTGGGCAACCTGTTCGTGGGCGGCAGCGGCAAGACACCGCTGGTCATTCACCTCGCGGAGCACCTCCGGAACCGTGGCCGGCGCTGCGGCGTCGTGCTCCGGGGCTACGGCGGCGGTGCCCGGCACTGGCCGCAGCGCGTCGCCCCGGACAGCGACCCCGCGGCAGTGGGTGACGAGGCGGTGCTGATCGCACGGCGCACGGGCTGCCCGGTCGCTGCCGGTCCCGACCGCGTCGCCGCGGCCCGGCTGCTGGTGGAGGCGGGATGCGATCTGATCGTGAGCGACGACGGCATGCAGCACTACCGCCTGCACCGGGACGCGGAAATCGCCGTGGTGGATGCCGCGCGGGGGCTCGGCAACCGTCGCTGCCTGCCTGCCGGGCCGCTGCGGGAGCCACCGGACCGGCTCGCGGACGTGGATATCGTCATCGCCCAGGGCGCGGCATGGCCCGGGGCCAGGGGCCATTACGCACTGGCGCCCGGCGAGCTCCGGCCGCTGTCCGGTGACACCGGGCCGACGCCGCATGCCGGGCAGCGGGTGCACGCCGTCGCCGGGATCGGGCATCCCGGGCGCTTTTTCGCCACACTACGCACGATGGGCTACGAGGTGATCCCCCATGCCTTCGCCGACCACCATGCTTTTGTGCCTGGAGAGCTCGACTTCGGCGACGGCCTGCCGGTGATCATGACCGAGAAGGACGCCGTGAAATGCCCCGGGGCCTCGCGGGCGTGGTTCCTGCCGGTGACCGCTGTTCCGGACCCGGCAGCGGCGGCCGCGATAGACCGTCTCCTGGACCGCCTCACACAAGGAGGGCAAGCGAGCTGATGCAGGCATTCACCGTTGTCATCCCGGCGCGTTACGCCTCGACGCGCCTGCCCGGCAAGCCGCTGATCGAGCTCGCCGGCGAGCCGATGATCGCCCACGTCATCCGCCGCGCCCGCGAGAGCGGTGCCGCCCGGGTGATCGTCGCCACCGACGACGCCCGGATAGCGGGCGCCTGCAGCGCCATCGGGAGCGAGGTGGTGCACACGGACCCGGCACACCCCACCGGCACCGACCGCCTCGGCGAGGTGGTCCGGCACTGCGGACTGGCGGACGACGCCATCGTGGTCAACCTCCAGGGCGACGAGCCGTTGATGCCGCCCGCACTACTGCAGGGGGTCGCCGATGCCCTGGAGCATCACCGCGACGCCGACATCGCGACCCTGTCCACGCCGCTGGACGCCGACATGGCGGCGCGGCCGGACGTGGTGAAGGTCGTCACCGACCGTCACGGCTACGCCCTGTATTTCAGCCGCGCGCCGATCCCCTACGTGCGCGACGGCGCCCCGCACCCGGGGCTGCACCACCGCCATCTCGGCGTCTACGGATACCGCGCCGGGTTCCTCCGTGCCTTTGCCTCACTGGAACCCAGCCCGCTGGAAGAGGCCGAAAAGCTCGAGCAGCTACGCGCCCTGTGGCACGGCTACCGCATTCATGTCGCGCCCGCGCCGGCGGTACCCGGGCACGGCGTGGACACGCCGGAGGACGTATCCCGGGTCACGGCGGCGCTGCGCGACGGGTCCCCGGAATGATCCGGCGGCAACCTCACGCCCCGGGGCCGGCCCACACCACGCGCGGGTGCGGGCCCACTGTTACCGACACGATGGAGACAGAGCAAGCCTATGACTGAAAAGCGGTTTATCCGGGTCCTGATGGTGTGCATGGGCAACATCTGCCGCTCACCGACGGCGGAGGGTGTGTTCCGCGCCCACGTGGAGGCCGCCGGTCTCGGTGACATCATCGACGTCGACTCCGCAGGCACTCACGGATTCCACATCGGCCGCGCCCCGGACCGGCGTGCGCAGGAAGCGGCCACGGCCCGGGGGATCGATATTTCCGGGCTGAGAGCCCGCCAGGTGGACAGCTACGACTTCGAGGCCTTCGACTACATCCTTGCCATGGACGAGGCGAACTACGGCATCCTCGTCGCCGACGCACCGCCGTCCGCGCGGGAGCATATCCACCGTTTCCTGAGCTTCGCCGCGGACCGTCCGGAAAGCGAAGTACCGGACCCCTACTACGGCGGCGGGGACGGCTTCGAGCACGTTTTCGACCTCGTGGACGAGGCGTCCGCCGGACTGCTGACGGCCATCCGGCGCGATCACGGGCTCTGAACCGGACGAACGGCCTTCACGGCGGCATCGCAAACATGCCGCAAGTCATTATATACAAGGGAATTCTCAAGAGCCGGTCGCGCCGGCAGGAAGGCGGGTAACATACCGGGCGGCATGATGCCGCCCGGTATGCCCGTGCCGGGGCCGACCGCCCCGACGGCATCGTCCGCAGTCAGGTCACGGACGATCCGGAGCCGTGATGGACCGGTCCGCCGTCGGAGTCCGAGCCGGGGTCCGACTCGTCCGAAGACTCCTCCGTGGCGGGCGACCTGGACTCGTGACGCCGGTGATCATCATCGCCGTCCGCCGCCGCAGGCTCCTCCGCCTCGGGGTTACCGGTAGCCTTCGTCGAGGACGTGTCGTGCGCCTCGTCCTCGCCGCCGACCCCGCTCCCGGTGCTCGCCGCTGTCGAGGCACCCGACTCCGGCTCCCGGTCAGCCGCTCCCGCCGCCGTCTCCGGAGCGTCGCTCACCGACGGCGCCTCCGGCTGGCCCGCAGGTGCCTTCTCCTCAACGGTGTCACCCGCTGCCGGGGATGCGGCCCGAGTCCCGGCCGCCGGCGCAGCCGCGTCCGGGGCAGGGCGGTCGCCGGACGCCTCGCCGGCGGTATCCCCCGACGTACCGGCGTCCTCCGCCGCGCGCTGCGGCTTCTCCGGCACCGCGGGCTCTGTACCCGCGGCCGTATCCTGCACCGGCGCCCCGGCCGCGGCCCCATCCGTCGCGGCAGAGGCCGCCGTACCGGTCCTGTCCGATCCCGTGGTATCAGTTCCGGCGCCCCGGGGCTGTCCGCCGTCGGCCGGGATGCGCGGCCGCCCCGACCAGCGGCGGGGATCATTGGCCGCCTCGTCGCGGCGTTTGCCGCCCTTGCGGCCCTCGCCGGACTTCTCCGGTTCGTCGGCCCCGGACCGGTCGGATTTCCTGTCCTTGCCGGAGCGGGTCCCGTCCTTGTCACGGGCCGCCTTCGCCGCGGTCTCCTTCACCGGCTTGTCGTCCCCGTCAGCCGCCACGGCACTTTCCTGCTCGGACTCGCCACCCGCCGGCTGCTTCGACGGCTTCCCGCTGCCGGCATCCGTCCCGGACTGCGGGGACGGCGCTGCAGCGGTATCCGTGTCAGCGTCACCATCGGTGCCGGCCTCGGCGGTCTCGCTGCCGTTACCTTCCTGGCCCGGACGGCTGGAACGGCGGCGACGACGGCCACCCCGGCGTCCCCGGCGGCTGCGGCCGGAGCTGCGCTGGCTGCCGCCGCGCCCGTCATCGCTGCGGGCTGTCTCACCGCCACTCTCGGACTTGCCGGCCTCGGCGGCCTCGGCCGTTTTCGTCTCGTCCGCCACCTTGGTCTCGTTTGTCTCCGCTCCGGCACTGCGACCGCGCTCATCCGCAGAGGCGGGCTTGCGGCCGCCGTTACCATTGCGCTTGCGCGGGGCGGACTCGTCATCGCCACCGCGCCGGCGGTCGCCACCACCGTCGTCCTTGCGACTCTCGCCGTCCTTGCGGCCCTTGCCGGAGCGCTCGTCCCGCTGGCCGCCGCGACCGCCTGCCTTGCCTTTCCCTTCGCCGCCGCCGGACCGGGCCTCCTGGGCCGCCTGCGCGTTGCGCTTGCTGCCGGAGCCACTCTTGCCGGAGGCCGCGGGGGCGGCCTTCGGTTGTTCTTCCTTGCGGGAGCGATCCTCCTTGCGGGAACCATCCTCGGCCGGGGTCGCCATCGCCTGACGGCGGGCGCTCTCATCCTCGCCGTCGCCGACGACGATCTTGCGCAGCCAGCCGAAAAAGCCACCCAGCGCACGGGCCGGCTCCGCCGGGAGCGCCGCAGCCGGGCGTTGCGCCTGGTTACGGGTCTGGGCCGGCTCGGACACGGTCTTGTCCTCCGCCTCGCCCTCGGAACGGCTGGCAGCGGGCCTGGACGCGGGTGCCGGCTTGCTCGGGCGCACCGATTTCACCGCGGGCTGCTCGGCCTTCGGCCGCTCCGAGGTCATGAGCCGCTCCGCCTCGCTCTGGCCCTCGTCGGAGGAGGCGAGCTGATAGCTGGCGTCGTCGTGGGAGCTGTCGTCACTGCGGATCCGATGGACCTCGTAGTGCGGCGTCTCCAGGTTGCGATTCGGGATCAGGATGATGTCGACGCTGTTGCGCTGCTCGATTTCGCTGATCGCCGAGCGCTTCTCGTTGAGGAGGAAGGTGCCTACGTCGACGGGCAGCTGGGCGAGCACCTTGCCCGTCTTGTCCTTCATCGCCTCCTCTTCGACGATGCGCAGGATCGACAGTGCCAGCGACTCGACGCTGCGGATCGTACCCTGGCCCCCGCAACGGCTGCAGATCTCCTGGCTGGACTCGCCCAGCGAGGAACGCAGGCGCTGGCGCGACATCTCCAGCAAGCCGAAGCGCGAGATGCGGCTGACCTGGACACGGGCACGGTCCTGCTTCACCGCCTCGCGCAGGCGGTTTTCCACCTCGCGCTGATTGCGGTTGGGCCCCATGTCGATGAAGTCGATGACGATCAGGCCGCCGAGGTCACGCAGGCGCAGCTGGCGCGCGATCTCATCGGCGGCCTCGAGATTGGTGTTGAAGGCGGTCTCCTCGATATCGGCGCCCTTGGTGGCACGCGAGGAGTTGATGTCGATGGAGATCAGCGCCTCGGTGTGATCGATCACGATGGCGCCGCCGCTCGGGAGCCGGACCTCGCGCTGGAACGCGGACTCGATCTGGCTCTCGATCTGGTAGCGGGTGAACAGCGGGACCTCGTCGTCGTAGCGCTTGAGCCGCGAGAGGTTCTGCGGCATCACCTGCTGCATGAACTCACGGGCCTGGCCGTAGACCTCCTCGTCGTCGATCAGGACCTCGCCGATATCCGAGCGCAGGTAGTCGCGCAGCGCACGGATGATGACGTTGCTCTCCTGATAGATCAGGAAAGGGGCGGAACGCTCATGAGCAGCCTTCTGGATGGCCTTCCAGAGATTGAGGAGATAGTCGAGGTCCCACTGAAGCTCCTCGACGGTGCGGCCGACGCCCGCGGTACGCACGATCAGGCCCATGCCTTCCGGCACCTCGAGCTCGCGCAGGGCGTCGCGGATCTCCGTGCGGTCGGCACCCTCGATGCGGCGGGAGACGCCGCCGGCACGGGGATTGTTCGGCATCAGGACGAGATAGCGCCCGGCGAGGCTGACGAAGGTGGTGAGCGCCGCGCCCTTGTTACCGCGCTCCTCCTTCTCGACCTGGACGACGACCTCCTGGCCTTCCTTGATGACGTCCTGGATGCTGACCTTGCCGGGATCGGCGTCGCCGCCGCCCTGGAAATAGCTGCGTGCGATCTCCTTGAACGGCAGGAAGCCGTGGCGCTCCGCGCCGTACTGGACGAACGCGGCCTCGAGGCTGGGCTCGACGCGGGTGATCTTACCCTTGTAGACGTTCGCCTTCTTGCGCTCCCGGGAAGGGGTCTCGATGTCCAGGTCGTAGAGGGACTGGCCGTCCACGAGGGCGACACGCAGCTCTTCCGGCTGCGTGGCGTTGATCAGCATTCGTTTCATAACGGGGGGGTCTCCGGCGCTCGACCCGGTCAGCCGCCTCGCCAAATCCGTTGGGAAGCGATCGTGCCGCCAGCCGTGGCGCGTGCGCGCCACGACCGTCTCCGGCCAGCGCCGCAGCCCCTTCGGCCAGCCAGGGGCCGAGAAGCGCAGCAATCATTCGGGACACGATGAATCCAGACATTTCGCGGATAAGACGCCGGCGCCGGGGGGCGCATTGGCCACACGGAACATGCGTCCGCGCGGGTGATTGACAGTAACGGGCAACTGCAGTTTGGCCGCGCGCCGGTGAAGATGCCGCGCGCAGCCTGCAATCTTTATCCATGCGGCTACCGGCCGGCGCTTTGATCACGCGCTTTTGGGCCGTGTAACAGCGTTGCAAATATACCAACGTTGACAGTTGCCTTCCAAGCAATGAATGCATTGTCACCCCTGCGGCCACCGCCAGCACCGCCCTCCGGCGGGCCGGCCGGCGGCTTCGGCCGGGCGTTCGGACACTGCGAGGGGGTGACACCGGCCGTGGCCGGGTTAGTATGATGAGCTTCCGCCATAAACCTCCCTTTCTCACGCCGCGGAGCGCGCATGGGCAGTCAGGTCCGCCACATCGAGATCGACCCCGAATACGACGGCCAGCGGGTAGACAACTACATCAGCCGTGAGTTGCGTGGCGTACCGAAAAGCCTGGTCTACCGGCTGTTGCGCCGCGGCGAGGTCCGTGTCAACGGCTCACGCACCAAACCGACGTATCGCCTGCGTGCCGGTGACCGCCTGCGCCTGCCGCCCGTGCGGGAAGGCCGGGGCAGTCAGCAGGAGGCCTCGACACGGGTGCTGGAGCGGCTGCGCAGCCGCATCCTCCACGAGGACGACGACATCATCGTCGTGGACAAACCCTCCGGCATGGCAGTGCACGGCGGCAGCGGCATCGGCTACGGCGTTATCGAGGCGCTGCGCCAGCTGCGCACCGACTGCCGCTTCCTGGATCTGGTCCACCGCCTGGACCGCGACACCAGCGGCTGCCTGGTCGTCGCCAAGCGCCGGGCCGCCCTGAAACGTCTGCACGCGGCGCTGCGCGAGGGCGGGCTGGACAAGCGCTACACCGCGCTGCTCGCCGGCGGGATGAGCGCGGCGACGATACCCGTGGAGGCACGACTGGAGCGCCAGAGCGGACCGGGCGGGGAATCCATGGTCCGGGTGAGCGCGGCCGGGCGGCCGGCACGCAGCGTTTTTCACCGTCGCCGGCGCTATACCGGCTGGACCCTCGTGGACGTCGACCTCGAAACCGGGCGGATGCACCAGATCCGTGTCCATGCCGCCCACCTGGGCACGCCGCTCGCCGGCGACGACCGCTACGGCGAGCACGAACGCAACCGCGAGGCCCGCCGCCTCGGACTGCGGCGGATGTTCCTCCATGCCGCCCGGCTGTCGCTGCCCGCAGCGGACGGCACGCGGCTGACCGTGGAGGCGCCGCTGCCCACGGAACTCACCGGATTTCTCGACCGCCTTTCCGAACACCACCAGGACAAGGAGAGCTAGCAGATGGCCACGGACGAGCGCGACGACTGGGCGCAGGCGACCCTGCGCGACATCGCCCTGGAGGGCATCCGCGAGCGCCGGCGGGCGCGCCGCTGGGGCCTGCTGTTCAAATTCCTGCTGCTGGCCTACCTGGTGGCGATCCTCCTGCTCACCCTGCCGTCGCTGCAGGGCGAAGCCCAGATGCCCGGCACGGCGCCGCATACGGCCGTGGTCGACCTGGACGGCACCATCGCGGCCGACACCCCGGCCAGCGCCGACCGCGTCATCAACGGCCTGGAGGAGGCCTTCTCCGCCTCCGGGGCGCAGGCGGTCATGCTCCGCATCAACAGCCCCGGCGGCAGCCCGGTGCAGGCACGCCGGATCTACGCCGCGATCCAGCGGCTCCGTGCCGCCCATCCGGACAAACCCCTGTACGCCGTCACCGGCGACATCGCGGCGTCCGGGGCGTACTACGTCGCCGCCGCGGCTGACCGCATCTACGCCGACCCCGCATCGCTGGTCGGCTCCATCGGCGTGATCATGGGCGGATTCGGCTACACCGGGGCCATGGAGAAGCTCGGCATCGAGCGCCGGCTCTACACGGCCGGACGCAACAAGGCGATGCTCGATCCGTTCAGCGAGACAAACCCGGCGGTGGAGGAGCATGTGCAGTCGATGCTCGAGGAGATCCACCAGCAGTTCATCGACGCGGTAAAGCAGGGCCGGGGCGACCGGCTCGCCAGCGACCGCGACGACATCTTCTCCGGGCTGGTCTGGACCGGTGCCCGCGCGGTGGACCTGGGCCTGGCGGACGCACTGGCCACCCCGGACGAGGTCGCACGGGACGTCGTCGGCGTGGCCCGCACGGTGGACTACACCCCGCGGGGCGGCTTCCTGGAGCGGGTCATGAACCGCCTGGGCGTGACCGCGGTGCGTCTCGCCCAGCGGTTCGGCGGGCCGTTCACCGGTGCCGTGCGCTAGACGGTTCCGTGCCGGGTCAGGGCAGGGGTACCCCCGCCTCGCGCAGCAGTTCTGCGAGGGCGATCAGGGGCAGGCCGACGAGGGTGTTCGGGTCCCGGCCCTCGATCGCCTCGAACAGCGCGATCCCGAGGCCCTCGGCGCGGAACGCCCCCGCACAGTCCCAGGGCCGGTCCCGGTCGACGTAGCGTTCGATCTCGGCGGCGGAGAGATCGCGGAAGACGACGTCGACGGTCTCCAGGCGCTCGGCGAGCGCCCCGGTGCGGGTGTCGAGCAGGGCGAGACCGACCAGGAAACCCACCCGGCGGCCGCTGCCCGCCCGCAGCTGCGCGATCGCGCCGGCGCGATCCCCAGGCTTGCCAAGGACGTGACCGTCGTCGAGACAGGCCACCTGATCGCAGCCGATGACCAGTGCGTCATCCAGGCCGGCGCCCGCCGCACGGGCCTTCTCCGCCGCCAGGCGTACAACCAGTGCGGACGGGGACTCGTCGCCGTGCCGGACTTCATCGATCTCGGGGCTCCTCTGCTCGAAGGAGAGACCCAGGCGCTCGAGGAGCGCCGCACGGTAGGGCGAGCCGGAGCCGAGAACGAGCCGCCGGGGTTCCGTCACGTCGTCACCTCCTGCGCCCGCGCGCTGGCGGGGGTTGATGGTCGTCTGACAGCGTTTTGACACCGTCCCGTGCCGTGGATAATATGCGCTGCCTTATGCACGAGGAAACCTTGCCGCAGTTTGTCGACCTCCGCCGGCTCGGCGACGACGGCGCGAGTCTCACCGGCAGCATGCCTCTGGCAGGCCGGGAACGGCTGGCAGGGAGCCTCGTCGAGTCGACCGGCACGGCCAGCGCCGACATCCGCGTGAGCCGTGAGCCCGGCGGGCTCGTCATCGCTGAAGGGCAGGTCGATGCCGGGCTGGCACTGCAGTGTCAGCGCTGCCTCGGCACGGTGACCGTGCCGGTGCACGCGGACTTCCGCGTGGTGGTGGTCGCCACCGAGGCCGACACCGAGGGTCATGACGAGGCGGTCGTCGCGCTGGACGATCGCCTCGACGTATTCGCGCTGCTCGAGGACGAGCTGATCCTCGAGCTGCCGGTAGTGGCGCTACACGACGCCGACAGTGGCTGCGCGGACTCAAAGCAGCACTTCGGCCCGCCGGGCGAACCGGAGCCCGAGCGCGAGAATCCGTTTGCCGTCCTCGCCGAGCTCAAGCGGCGGGACGATCACTGAGTCGCTGGATCCGATACAGGAGTAGCCTCCATGGCAGTCCAACAGAACCGCAAGACCCCGTCCAAGCGCGGCATGCGCCGGTCCCACGACGCGCTGGGCAAGCCCACGCTGTCCACCGAGCAGACCACCGGCGAGACCCACCGCCGCCACCACATCTCGGCCGACGGCTACTATCGCGGCCGCAAGGTCGCCAAGGGCCAGGAAGACTGAACGAGCGGCCCCCGGCCGCGCGGCCGCCCCGCCCGGATCGGGCGCGGCGGCCGTTCGCGTTGCGCCCGAGGCAGTTCGAGAGAGCAGCATGACACGGCGTCAAACCATCGCGGTCGATGCCATGGGCGGCGACCACGGTCCGGACGTGGTCGTACCGGCGGCACTCGCCGCCTGCCGCCGCCACGGGGATACGGTCAGCCTGATCCTCGTGGGCCAGGAGGATGCCCTGCGCGACGCGCTGTCCCGCCACGGCGCGGACGAGGGCGGGCAGCTGCGCGTGCACCACGCCAGTCAGCTCGTCGGCATGGACGAGCTGCCCTCACAGGCACTGCGCGCGAAAAAGGACTCGTCCATGCGGGTCGCCGTCGACCTCGTGAAGTCCGGCGAGGCCGACGCCTGCGTGAGCGCGGGCAACACCGGCGCACTGATGGCAACCGCCCGCTACGTGCTCAAGACCCTGCCGGGTATCGACCGGCCGGCGATCTGCACCACCATCCCCTGCGAGGGTGGCGCCTTCCAGATGCTCGACCTCGGTGCCAACGTGGACTGCACCGCCGAACACCTCTTCCAGTTCGCCGTCATGGGCTCGGTGCTCGCCGAGACCGTAGGCGGACTGGAGGCCCCACGGGTCGGCCTCCTCAACCTGGGCGAGGAGGAGATCAAGGGCAACGACGAGGTCAAGCAGGCCGGCCAGCTCCTGCAGGACAGCAGCCTGCACTACGTCGGCTACGTCGAGGGCGACTCGATGTTCCGTGGGGCCGCGGACGTGGTGGTCTGCGACGGCTTCACCGGCAACGTCGCGCTCAAGACCAGCGAGGGCGTCGCCGGCATGATCTCGCACTACATGCGCGAGGAATTCTGCCGTAACCTGCTCACTCGGCTCGCCGGCCTGGTCGCGATGCCGGTGCTGCGCTCGCTGCGCCGGCGGCTGGACACCCGGCGCTACAACGGCGCGAGCCTCCTCGGCTTGCGCGGCGTGGTGGTCAAGAGTCACGGTGGCGCGGATGCCGTCGCCTTCGAGCACGCCATCGACGTGGGCGTCCTGGAGGCGCGTAACGCCGTGCCGACGCTCATCGACCAGCGCCTCGGCGAGACCCTGACGAGAGGATTGCAGACGTCGTGAGCGTATACGCCAGGATCCGGGGGACGGGGAGCCACCTGCCCGAGCGGGTGGTCACCAACGAAGAGCTGGAACGTCTTGTCGAGACCTCGGACCGCTGGATCCGCGAACGCACCGGCATCGCCCAGCGGCACGTCGTTGCCGACGGTGAGACCTGCGGCGATATCGCCACGCGTGCCGCCGAGGCCGCGATGGAGGCCGCCGGCGTCGGCCCCGGCGACATCGACCTGCTCATCCTCGCGACGTCCACGCCGGACCAGGTCTTCCCCAGCACCGCCTGCCTCATCCAGCACCGGCTGGGCATCCCGGGCGGCGCCATCGCCTTCGATATTGCCGCCGCCTGCTCGGGGTTCATCTACGCCCTCGATGCGGCCGACCGTTTCATCCGCACCGGCGGCGCCCGGCGCGCCCTGGTCATCGGCGCGGAGACCTTCTCGCGCATCCTCAACTGGGAGGATCGCGGGACCTGCGTGCTGTTCGGCGACGGTGCCGGCGCGGTCATCCTGGAAGCGGACGAGACCCCCGGGGTGCTGTCGACGCACCTGCACTCCGACGGCCGCCAGGAACCGCTGCTCAACGTGCCCTGGGGCGTCTCCAAGGGCGTCGAGGCCCTCATGACCGACCCGGCCTCCGGCAAGGTCACCATGCGCGGCAACGAGGTCTTCAAGATCGCCGTGCGCACCCTGGGCGCCGTGGTGGAGGAGACCCTCGCCGCCAACGGCCTGGAGCGCGGCGACATCGACTGGCTCGTCCCCCATCAGGCAAACATCCGGATCATGGCGGCGACGGCACGCAAGCTGGAGCTGCCCATGGACCGCGTGGTGGTGACCGTGGACCGCCACGGCAACACCTCCGCGGCGTCCATCCCCCTCGCGCTGGACGTCGCCGTCCGCGACGGGCGCATACAGCCGGGGCAGCTTCTGCTGCTCGAGGCCTTCGGCGCCGGCTTCACCTGGGGCTCGGCACTGGTCCGCTTCTGACGCGCACGAGTGGAGCACAGACGATCATGACGACAGACAACACCCTCGGATTCGTCTTCCCCGGCCAGGGTTCGCAGTCGGTGGGCATGCTCGATGCGCTCGCCGGGACCTATCCGGCGGTACGTGAGACCTTCGAGGAAGCCGGCGCGATCCTCGACACCGACCTCTGGGACATCGCCGTCAACGGCCCGGAGGACAGCCTCAACCGTACCGAAATCACCCAGCCCGCGCTGCTCGCCGCCGGCGTCGCCGTATGGCGCGTCTGGCAGGCACGCGGCGGCGCCGCTCCGGGGATCATGGCGGGGCACAGCCTCGGCGAGTACACCGCGCTGGTGTGTGCCGGGGCCATGGAGTTCGCCGACGCGGTCGCGGTCGTTCACGATCGCGGCCGGTTCATGCAGAGCGCCGTGCCGGAGGGGCAGGGCGCCATGGCCGCGATCCTGGGCCTGGACGACGACGCCGTGCGCGCAGCCTGTGAGTCGGCCGCCCAGGGCGAGATCGTCGAGGCGGTGAACTACAACGCCCCCGGACAGGTGGTGATCGCCGGGGACCGGTCCGCCGTGGACCGGGCCATCGAGGCCGCCCGGAAGGCGGGCGCCAAGAAGGCGGTGGCCCTGCCGGTGAGCGTGCCGTCCCACTGCGCGCTGATGCGCCCGGCCGCGGAACGCCTGGAGGAACGGCTCGCCTCGGTCACCATCGGCGAGCCCACCGTGCCGGTGATCCACAACGTCGACGCCGAGCCGGCGGCGGACGCCGGGGCGATCCGCGAGCGACTCGTCGCCCAGCTCCACAGCCCGGTCCGCTGGGTCGACACGATCCGCACCATGCAGGCACGGGGCGTCACCCGCCTGGTCGAGGCCGGGCCGGGCAAGGTTCTCGCCGGGCTGAACCGCCGTATCGAGCGCCGCATGCCGGCGCTGCCGGTGTTCGACCCGGACACGCTTGAAAAGGCACTTCAGGAATAAGGCGCAACGTGATGTTCTCACTCGAAAACGAAACGGCACTCGTCACCGGCGCGAGCCGCGGCATCGGGCGCGCGATCGCGACCGGGCTCGGCCAGGCCGGCGCCCGGGTGGTCGGCACCGCGACCTCCGGGGCGGGCGCGGAACGCATCACCGCCCACCTCCAAGAGGCCGGTATCGAAGGCTTCGGCGTCACCCTCAACGTGACCGACGCCGACAGCGTGAGTGCGGCGGTGGCTGCCGTGACCGAGGCCTACGGCGCCCCGACGGTGCTGGTGAACAACGCGGGTATCACCCGCGACAACCTGCTCATGCGCATGAAGGACGATGAGTGGGACGACATCATCGACACGGACCTGAGCTCGGTGTACCGCATGAGCAAGGCGGTGCTACGGGGCATGATGAAGGCGCGGCGCGGACGCATCATCAACATCGCCTCGGTGGTCGGCCTGATGGGCAACAGCGGTCAGACGAACTATGCTGCGGCGAAGGCCGGGGTCATGGGCATGACCCGCTCGCTGGCACGCGAGGTCGGCACCCGCGGCATCACCGTGAACGCCGTCGCCCCGGGCTTTATCGAGACGGACATGACCGACGAGCTCAACGAGGCGCAACGCGAGGCCCTTGTCGGCCAGACACCCCTGGCCCGGCTGGGCCGGGCGGAGGACATCGCGGCGGCGGTGTGCTATCTCGCCTCGCCGGCGGCGGGTTTCGTCACCGGTGAGACGCTCAACGTCAACGGCGGCCTGTACATGGCCTGAACCGGTCGTACGCGAGTCGCTGGCATGCCCGGGACGGTTCACCTAAAATACGGCCGGATTCGGCCCGGGGTCTGACGCTGGGGGCCGCGTAGGCGGGTCGGAACTTTCTACACTCCGGAGGAAGGATCAAGATGAGCAGTATCGAAGAGCGCGTTAAGAAGATCGTCGTGGAGCAACTGGGGGTGAAGGAGGAAGAGGTGAATTCCGAGGCCTCCTTCGTCGACGATCTCGGCGCAGACTCCCTCGACACCGTCGAGCTCGTGATGGCCCTTGAGGAAGAGTTCGAGTGCGAGATCCCCGACGAGGAAGCCGAGAAGATCACCACCGTCCAGCAGGCGGTCGATTACATCAACGCCAACCTCGAGTAACGGTCCCCGTCGGATCGATACGCTGACACAGGGCCGGTCGTCGCCGGCCCCGTGCTGTTTCGGGTGGTTGGCATTTACGGAGGTGGGGCGTGAGCAGACGCCGCGTAGTGGTTACCGGGCTGGGGATGATCTCCCCGGTCGGCAACACCCTGGAAGGGGCCTGGGAGAACGTGCTCGCGGGTCGTTCCGGGATCGGTCCGGTCGAGGGCTTCGACGCATCCGCGTTCTCGGTGCGCTTCGGCGGTGAGGTGCGGGACTTCGAGGTCTCCGACTACCTCTCGCGGAAGGAGGCCCGCAAGATGGACCCCTTCATCCACTACGGCATCGCCGCTTCCGTCGACGCGGTCCGGGATTCCGGCCTGGAGATCAACGAGTCCAACGCGGAACGCGTGGGCGTGTCCGTCGGCTCCGGCATCGGCGGCATCAGTGCCATCGAGAAGGGCCATGAGGCCTACCTCGGCGGCGGTCCGCGCAAGATCTCGCCGTTCTTCATCCCGAGCGCCATCATCAACATGATCTCGGGCAACCTCTCCGTGCTGCTCGGTCTCAAGGGCCCCAACGTGGCCACCGTGACCGCCTGCACCACGGGGACCCACAACATCGGTCAGGCCGCACGCATCATCGCCTACGGCGACGCCGACGTGATGATCGCCGGTGGCGCCGAGTTCGCCACCACGCCCACCGGGCTCGGCGGCTTCGCCGCGGCGAAGGCACTGTCGACGCGCAACGACGACCCGCAGGGGGCGAGCCGCCCGTGGGACCGCAGCCGTGACGGCTTCGTGCTCGGTGACGGTGCAGGTGTGCTGGTGCTCGAGGACTACGAGCACGCGGTGGCCCGCGGT
>NZ_WNXE01000017.1:33963-40982 GCF_010993615.1 Arhodomonas sp. KWT
GGCCGTGACGGCTTCGTGCTCGGTGACGGTGCAGGTGTGCTGGTGCTCGAGGACTACGAGCACGCGGTGGCCCGCGGTGCGCGTATCTACGCTGAGGTCGCCGGCTTCGGTATGAGCGGTGACGCCCATCACATGACCCAGCCGCCGGCGGACGGCGAGGGCGCACGGCGCTGCATGACCAACGCCCTGCGGGACGCGGGCATGAACCCGGACGAGATCGATTACGTCAACGCCCACGGCACCTCGACGCCGCTGGGCGACCGCGCCGAGGCGATCGCGATGCGCGGCACCTTCGGCGAGCACACCCCGAAGGTGGCGGTCACCTCCACCAAGTCCATGACCGGCCATCTCCTCGGCGCCGCGGGCGGCGTGGAGGCGGTGTTCAGCGTGCTCACGCTGCGCGACGGCGTGATCCCGCCCACCATCAACCTGGACGACCCGGAGGAAGACCTGGGCATCGATATCGTCAGCGGTGGCGCCCGCGAGCGCGACGTCCGCGGCGTGCTGTCCAATTCCTTTGGCTTCGGCGGCACCAACGGCACCGTGATCTTCCGCCGGATCGACTGATCCGGCGGCAGCGGCGATGTGGCGCGTCGACGGTCGACCCGGCGCCGCCCCCCCGGCGGACGACCGCGGGCTGGCTTACGGCGACGGGGTCTTCGAGACGGTGGCCGTCGTCGACGGCCGACCCGCACTGTGGCCGGACCACCGGGCACGGCTCGCACGCGGCTGTACCCGCCTCGGCTTCGCCGCGCCGCTGGAACGGGTCGACGCCGAGGTCGCGGCACTGGCAGGGCAGGGCGACGGCGTCATCAAGCTTATCGTCACCCGCGGCAGCGGCGGGCGCGGCTACACCCCGCCCACGGATGCCGGGCCCCGCGTGCTCGCCCGCCGGGGCGGCGTACCCGAACGCCCGGTGCACTGGTGGCGGGAGGGCATCACCGTTCACCGCTGCGTGACAGCACTCGCCGTACAGCCCGCGCTCGCGGGCATCAAGCACCTCAACCGCCTGGAGCAGGTTCTCGCCCGGCGGGAATGGGACGACCCCGGGATCGCCGAGGGGCTCATGGCCGACACCCGTGGTAACGTTGTGGCCGGTACCATGAGCAATGTGTTCGCCCGCTTCGACGACATCCTGTGCACACCACCGGTCGCCGACTGCGGCATCGCCGGGGTCATGCGGCGGCGGATCATCGCGCTGGCGCCCCGCCTCGGCCTGCGCCCCCGGGTGCGGCGGCTGACATGGGACGGGCTCGCCCGGGCGGACGAGCTGTGGCTGAGCAACAGCCTCGTCGGCGTCTGGCCGGTGGCGCGCCTGGAGCGACGGGCCTGGCCGGAGGCCGCCGGTGCGCGGGCCTGCATCGATGCACTCGCCGCCGCCGGGACGATCATCACCCCGAAGGGATGGCATTCGCCATGAAGCGATGGCTGACCGCTCTCTGCATGGCCGCCGTGTTCGCCGCCGCCGCAACCGCGGCCTGGGCGTGGCAGACCTACGAGACCACCATGAGCCGGCCCCTCGTCGCGGCCGGGTCCGAGCCGGCACAGATCACGGTGGCGCGGGGCGACACGCTGGCGGGCATCGCCCGGCGGCTCGTCCGTGAGGAGCGCCTGAAGGCCGCCTGGCCGCTGCGGCTGTACGGCCGCTACACCGGCGATGCCGCGCGGATCAAGGCGGGGGAGTACCGCATCGCCCCCGGCACCAGTGCGACCGGCCTGCTTCGGGCGATGGTCACCGGCGACGTAATCCAGCACGAGCTGACCATCGTCGAGGGCTGGACCGCACGCCAGCTCTTCGACGCCGTCGCCAATCACGACGCCCTCGAACACACCCTTGCGCTCGACGATTCGCAGGCCGTGATGGCCGCCCTCGGCCATCCCGACCAGAAGGCGGAGGGCCGGTTCCTGCCGGAGACATACCATTTCCCAAGGGGCACCAGCGACCGCGATTTCCTCCAGCGCGCCTACCGCGCCATGAACAGCGCCCTGGCGGACGCCTGGGAGGGCCGTGCGGACGATCTCCCGCTGGAAAACCCCGATGACGCGCTCATCCTGGCGTCGATCATCGAAAAGGAGACCGGTGTGGCCGGCGAGCGCGCCCGCATTGCCGGCGTGTTCGCGCGCCGGCTGCGTCGCGGAATGCGACTGCAGACCGATCCCACCGTCATCTACGGCCTGGGCGAGGGCTTCGACGGCAATCTCACCCGCGCCGACCTGCGCCGGGACAATCCCTACAACACCTATACCCGCGCGGGCCTGCCGCCGACGCCCATCGCGCTACCGGGGCGGGACAGCCTCCATGCGGCTGTCCATCCCGCCGACGGCGACGCGCTGTACTTCGTGGCCGACGGCAAGGGCGGGCACGTGTTCTCCTCGACCCTGGAGGCCCACAACCGCGCGGTACGCCGCTATCAGCTCAATGGGGGACAGTGACATGACCGCGGGGCGCTTCATCACCATCGAGGGGCTCGAGGGCGCGGGCAAGACCACCGCCATGGACACCGTGCGCGACTGGCTCATCGAGCGCGGACTGGAGCCGGTGATGACCCGCGAGCCCGGCGGTACACCGGTGGGCGAAGCCGTCCGCGGCCTGCTCCTGAACCACGACTACCACGGCATGACCGCCGAGACCGAGGCGCTGCTGGTCTTCGCCGCCCGCGCCGAGCACGTCGCCCGGGTCATCCGCCCGGCGCTGGCCGAGGGCCAGTGGGTGGTCTCCGACCGCTTTACCGACGCGAGCTACGCCTACCAGGGCGGCGGGCGCGGCCTCGGCGAGGCACGCATCGCCGAGCTGGAGCGCTGGGTGCAGCAGGGGCTGCGCCCGGATCTCACCCTCTACCTGGACCTACCCGTGGAGCAGGGCCGTGAGCGCGCCTCCGCGCGCAGTGCCCCGGACCGATTCGAGAGCGAGGGCGGGACCTTCTTCGAGCGCGCCCGCGCCGTCTACCGGCGCCGCTGCGCCGAGCACCCGGAACGGATGCGGCTGATCGACGCCTCCGCCGACACCGACACCGTCCAGCGGCGCATCCGCGCCGCGCTGGCCGTGGCCTTCGGGGAGTCCGAATGAGCGGGGCCGCCGAATCCCGGGGCATGCCCTGGCACCAGGCGGCGTGGCAGCGGCTTATCGGTCGCATCGCCGCCGGCACCATGCCCCATGCCGTGCTCGTCCACGGCCCCCGGGGGGTGGGAAAGACGGCACTGGCGCACCGCCTTGGGGCCCGGCTGCTGTGTGTCAACCCCACGGCGGACGACGAGGCCTGCGACGCGTGCCACGGCTGCCGCATGCGTCTCGCCGGCGCCCACCCGGACCTGTTCATCGCCACGGTGGAGAAGGGGCGCAGCCGGCTGCGGGTGGACCAGATACGGGCCGTCAGCGAATTCGTGACCCTGTCCAGCCAGTACGGCGACTTCCGTGTCGCGGTCCTGCCCGACGCCGACGCCATGAACCCGCAGGCCGCCAACGCCCTGCTCAAGACCCTCGAGGAGCCGCCGGCACGGGCGGTGCTCGTGCTCGTCAGCGAGCGCCCGGCGGCGCTGCCGGCGACGATCCGCAGCCGCTGCCACCAGATCGCCGTGCCGGTACCGTCTCCGGAGGCCGGCGCGGAGTGGCTCGGCCAACACGCCCCACAGGCCGGGCGCCTGCTCGGCCTTGCCGGGGGCGCGCCGCTGCGCGCCATGGCGCTGGCCGACGCCGAGGGCGGTGACGCCTACGACACCGTGGTGCGCCAGCTCGCCGCCGTCGCCGCCGGGGAGACCACGCCCACCGCCGCTGCGGCCCACTGGCAGGGGGGCGACCGGGCCGGCTTCGTCGAGCTCATGCAGATGGCGGTCGGCGAGATCGCGCGCCGGGGCGCGTCCGGGGCGGGCCGCGGACCGGACGTCGAGGGGTTGTCGCGACTGGCGGCAACGGTAGACTGTGAGGCCGTACAGGCGTTCTACCGGCGCCTGTCGCAGTATCGCGCCGCCGCCGAACAGCCGCTGCACGGCCAGCTGATGGCGGAGGCGCTGTTCGCCGAATGGAGCGCGCACGCGCGGGACCGTCAGTGGGGGTACCATGACCCAGAGTAACCGGGGCGGAGGGCGCCAGGGGATCCTGTCGCTGTCCATTCGCGACAAGAACGCGCTGTATGCCGCCTACATGGGCTTCATCCGCAACGGCGGACTGTTCGTGCCCACCACCAAGCGCTACGAGATCGGCGACGAGGTCTTCATCCTGCTCACCCTGATGGAGGAGAGCGAGAAGATCCCGGTGGTGGGACGGGTCGTGTGGATCACCCCCCAGGGCGCCCAGGGCAACCGCACCGCGGGCATCGGCGTGCAGTTCACCGAGAAGGACGGCGGCCCCGCGCGCAACAAGATCGAGACCTATCTCGCCGGCACGCTGGAATCCGAGCGTCCCACCCATACCATGTAGACTCACGACCGCGAGGACGCCCTTGTTCGTCGACTCCCACTGCCACTTCCACCTGCTCGAAGACAACGCCGACACCGACCGTGCCCTGGCCGCCGCGCTCGACGAGGGCGTGGAGCACTTCCTCAACGTCGCCATCGACGTGGAGAGCCGTGACGCGCTGATCGCGCTGGCCGAGCGCCACACCGAGATCTCCACCTCCATCGGCGTGCATCCCAGCGGCACCGGCGAGGACCCGGACGAGGAGACCCTGGCGGCGCTGGCCGACCACCCGCTCATCGTCGCCGTTGGCGAGACCGGGCTCGACTACGCGTACAACGAGGACCGGCCGGAGTGGCAGCGCGAGCGCTTCCGCCGGCATGTGCGCGCGGCACGGCTCATCGGCAAGCCGGTGATCGTGCATACCCGGGCCGCACCGCAGGACACGCTCGCGATCCTGCGCGAGGAGGGCGCCCGCGAGGTCGGCGGCATCATCCACTGCTTCACCGAGGACTGGCCCACCGCCCGGGCCATGCTCGACGAGGGCTTCCACATCTCGCTGTCCGGGATCGTGACCTTCCGCAACGCCGACGCACTGCGTGGGACCGCGGCGCACATCCCCGGGGACCGGCTGCTCATCGAGACGGACTGCCCCTATCTTGCCCCGGTGCCACACCGAGGCCGCGAGAACCAGCCCGCCTACGTCCGCCACGTCGCCGAGTGCCTCGCGGAGGTACGCGGCGAGTCCGTCGAGGAGGTGGCGGCCGTGACCAGGGAGAACTTCTACCGGCTCTTCCCGCAGACCCGGACGGCCCCTGCCGGCGCCTGAGCCCGTCAGCCGCCGGCGAGGGCGAGGACGCGGTCCACCGCGGCGTGGAGCTGTTCGCCGGTGTTGTAGAAGTGCGGCGAGAAGCGGATGCCACCGGCACGCGCCGCGCAGGGGATGCCGGCGCCGCGCAGACGCCCGAGCAGGTCCTCCGGATCCGCCCCGGCCACGCGGAAGGTGACGATGCCGGCGTGCCTGGCGGATGCCGCCGGCGTGACCGCACTCAGCGCGGGCTCATCGGCGATGCGCGCCAGCAGCGTGCCGGCGTTGGCCATCACCGACTCGCCGACGGCCTCGATGCCCTCGTCCTCGATGAGCGACAGGCTCGCGGACAGGGCGTGGATGCCGAGCATGTTCGGGCTGCCCGCCTCGAAACGCCGGCCGGTGGCCGCCGGCGCCCAGTCACGGCGGTCGAAATCCCCCAGCGCCTCCGCCATGTGCCAGCCGAAGCGGTTCAGCTCCAGTGCCTCCCGCGCCGCCGGCGTGGTGTAGAGCACGCCGAGCCCCTCCGGGCCCATCATCCACTTGTGACCGTCGGCGACCACGAAATCCGCCCCGACGGCCGTGGCGTCGAAGGGCAGGGCGCCCAGCTGCTGGATCGCGTCCACGCAGAAGAGCGCGCCCGCCTCCGAGCACGCGGTGCCGAGGCGCTCCAAGTCGATGCGCAGGCCGCTGCCGTACTGCACCGCGCTCACCGGCAGGACCCGGGTGTACTCGTCCATGGCGTCGATGAGCGCACCCTCGGGATCCTCCGCCCCGGTCAGCGCCACCTCGCGGATCTCCACCTCGTGGCGTTCCGCCAGCGACTCCCAGACCATCCGGTTGGAGGGGAACTCCTGGTCGTTGATCACCACGTTGTCGCCGGCACGCCAGCGCAGGCCGTGGGCCACCATGGACAGGCCCTCGGAGGTGTTCGCCACCAGCGTGACGTCGTCGCTGCCCTCCGCCCCCACCAGCCACGCGAGCTGGTCCCGAAGCCGGGCCTCCGTGCGGAGCCACGCGGGATAGTCCGCCGCGCCACGGCGCGCGTTCACCCCGGCGAAGGCGGCCACGGCGTCCGCCGTGCGCTTCGGCCACGGGCTCACCCCGGCGTGGTTGAGATAGATGAGCGATTCGTCCTGTGGGAATTCGTCATGCATGGGCGTCTCCTGATGTCCCGCGCAGGCCGTGTGTATCGCCGGCGCCCGGGGCCGGTCAGCCGAAGAGCTTGCCGGCGATACGGAATCCGGCGAGGTAGGTCCCCACCGCGGAGCCCAGGGTGCTCAGCAGGAAGATCAGCAGCGTGCGCGCGACGCGATTGCGCCACCACCCGCGCAGGCGGGTGACGTCGCTGCGCAGGGCACGGAAATCTCGCACCTGGGGCTTGCGCAGGGCCATCTCCGCCGCCGCGGTGACCATCCCGGCCCCGACCGTGGGATTGAGCGAGGTCAGCGGCGCGGCCACGAAGGCGGTGATCACCGTGAGCGGATGGGCGAGGGCCAGGGCCGCCCCCAGCGCGGAGAGCGCACCGTTGATCAGCACCCACTCGAACACCAGCTCCAGGCCCAGCGAGGTGCTGCGGTTGAAGCCGATGATGAAGCCCGTGAGCACCAGGGCCACCACCAGCCACGGGATCGCGCGGACCCAGCGCGCCCGCGGCGGCGTGTAGCTCAGCCGCTGGACCTCCGCGGCCGGCTCCGCGATCCCCTCGCGCAGCGCCGCCTCCAGGCCGGCGAGATGGCCCGCGCCGACGACGGCGAGCACGTGGCGCGGCCGGTGCTCCGCCGCCTCGCTCAGCAGGCGCGCCGCCATGAAGCGGTCCCG
>NZ_WNXE01000180.1:0-1224 GCF_010993615.1 Arhodomonas sp. KWT
GCCGTGGCCTTTCCGCAGAGCACCGAGGAGGTCGCCGAGGTGGCCCGCATCTGCCACGCCCACCGTGTGCCGATCATCCCCTACGGCACCGGCACGGCGGTGGAGGGCCATGTGCAGGCCCTGCACGGCGGCGTCGCCGTCGACCTCTCCGGCATGAACCGGGTCCGGCGCGTGTCCACGGACGACATGGACGCCACCGTGGAGGCCGGCGTGACCCGCAAGCAGCTCAACGCGGAGCTGCGCGACACCGGGCTGTTCTTTCCCGTGGACCCGGGGGCGGACGCCTCCATCGGCGGCATGGTCTCCACCCGTGCCTCGGGCACCAATGCCGTGCGCTACGGCACCATGGCGGACAACCTGCTCTCGCTCACCGTGGTGCTGGTCGACGGCCGGGTCGTGCGCACCGGCGGGCGGGCGCGCAAGTCCTCCGCCGGCTACGACCTCACGCACCTGTTCACCGGCGCCGAGGGCACCCTCGGGCTGGTCACCGAGATCACCCTGCGACTGCACGGGCTCCCCGAGGCCACGTCCGCGGCGATCTGCGCCTTCCCCGACGAGGACGCGGCGGTGCGCACCGTGATCGAGACCATCCAGTGCGGCGTGCACATGGCGCGCATGGAGCTCATGGATGCGCTCCAGATGCGCGCGACCAACGCCTACAGCGGCCTGGACTACCCCGAGCGCCCGCACCTTTTCCTGGAGTTCCACGGCAGCGAGTCCGGGGTGCGCGAGCAGGCCGAGCTGGTCCAGGCCCTCGCCGCGGAGAACGGCGGTGCCGACTTCGCCTGGGCGGTCTACGAGGAGGACCGTTCCCGGCTGTGGCAGGCGCGTCACGACGCCTACCCCGCGGCGCTGCAGCTGCGGCCCGGCTGCCGGCCGCTGACCACGGACGTGTGCGTGCCGATCTCGCGGCTCGCCGAGTGCATCCGCGAGACCCGGCGGGACCTGGAGGCACTGCCGATGCCCTCGACCATCCTGGGCCACGTCGGCGACGGCAACTTCCACGTGATCATCCTCTGCGACCCGGACAGCGAGGACGAGCTCGCCCGCGCCAAGGCCGTCAACGAGGGGATCGTCTACCGCGCCCAGGACATGGAGGGCACCTGCACCGGCGAACATGGCATCGGCCAGGGCAAGATCGCGTACCTGCGCCGCGAGCACGGCGAGGGCGTGTCCGTGATGCAGGCGGTCAAGGACGCCCTCGACCCCCTCGGGCTGATGAAT
>NZ_WNXE01000180.1:1323-4315 GCF_010993615.1 Arhodomonas sp. KWT
TGGCCGATGGAGAAAAGGGCGAGGAAGGGGGATATCAGGATAATACGGGCGATTGCCGGGCGGACGTTCAGGCCGAGAGCGCGTTCCCGGCGCAGCTCGTGCAGTGCGAACCAGCGCACGAAGGACTCCCTGAGCGAGAGATGTTCGGAGAGGGTCCAGTCGGGATCGGGGACACTGTCGGGCCCTTCCTCCATGAAGCGGCGGATGTACTCCCACCAGCGGATACCCTCTTCGCGGTGGAGCAGCTGGTTGCCGACCTCGAAGCGGTCATAGTAATACCTGCCGGAGGGATCGGCGGCAGTCATGGTCAGGACGTAATAGGTGACCTTTCCCCTGCCGGTTTCCAGGATCTGTGCCGTGAGGGCGTCCCAGTCGTAGCTGCGGGGTCCACCGAATCGGGGCGTGTAGAACACGTGCACCTGTCGGGTGCGGCGGTTGAAGCGGATGGGGGCGTGGCGGTAGTTGAACCAGTCGTACATCAGGGGGGAATATAGAGCGAAGAGGTTCACTCCTCCCCACAGGATCGCGGTATATATTGTCAGAAGAATAAGGGATAAATCATTCGGATCGGCGATAAGATCCGATATCGATGAAAATAAGAAGTAGGCTACCAGGATATCGATACCGATCAGAGGCAGTACTGTGCCCCCCGTTAGCATTCCGCGGAGAAATCTTTCTTTGGCGTGTGTGGTTTCGAGATAGATGCCGTTTTTTTTATATATCGAGCCGGCGTCATACACCTCGTCGGTCGCCCGCTCCCCGTGGGGCAGGGCACGCCGCAGACTGCGGTCCAGTTTCAGGGGGTGCCCGAACCAGTCGTTGCCGCGGTCCCGGTCGCGTTCATAGAGGCCGGATTCGTTAAGCATGGTGTTGCCTGATGTAGTCGGGGTCCGCCATTCGGGTTCACTCCTCGCCGCAGGCCTGGCGGATCTCCTGTGGCCATTGCACGTGGCGGCTGGTGAGCATGGAGATGAAGTGGCCGATGGAGAAAAGGGCGAGGAAGGGGGATATCAGGATAATACGGGCGATTGCCGGGCGGACGTTCAGGCCGAGAGCGCGTTCCCGGCGCAGCTCGTGCAGTGCGAACCAGCGCACGAAGGACTCCCTGAGCGAGAGCCGCTCGGAGAGGGTCCAGTCGGGATCGGGGACACTGTCGGGCCCTTCCTCCATGAAGCGGCGGATGTACTCCCACCAGCGGATACCCTCTTCGCGGTGGAGCAGCTGGTTGCCGACCTCGAAGCGGTCATAGTAATACCTGCCGGAGGGATCGGCGGCAGTCATGGTCAGGACGTAATAGGTGACCTTTCCCCTGCCGGTTTCCAGGATCTGTGCCGTGAGGGCGTCCCAGTCGTAGCTGCGGGGTCCACCGAATCGGGGCGTGTAGAACACGTGCACCTGTCGGGTGCGGCGGTTGAAGCGGATGGGGGCGTGGCGGTAGGTGAACCAGTCGTTCTTCAATGGGAGGTTAAGGATGAAAATATCCATTGCCCCCCCTAGGATCACGATGACCCCGATTGGGAAAATTAGGGACAGCCTCTCAGGATCGGAAAAAAAATAGAAAATCAATAAAAAAAAGGCATATACCATAAAAATATTGATCCCGACTAGGGGTATCCCCATACCTGCTGTAAAAAATCCCCTCAAAAAACGTTCCTTAGTATGCGAAGTTTCGAGGTAGAGGTCGTTTTGCCGGTATGTGGAAATGGCGTCGTACACCTCGTCGGTCGCCCGCTCCCCGTGGGGCAGGGTACGCCGCAGACTGTAGTCCAGTCTCAGGGGCTGCCTGAACCAGTCGGTGCCCCGGTCCCGGTCGCGATAGTCCAGGTCGTATTCGTTAATCATGGCGCTGCCTGATGTAGCCGAGGTCCTCGAGCTCGTCCAGGGCCGCCTGGAGGTCCTCGAACCGGGGGGCGTCCCCCGTCCCGAACACGCACCGGCGGAGCCACTTCTCCAGGCCGTCAGGCGCGAGGGACCAGGTCAGCACCCCCACGCCCAGCAGGACCCATCCGAGATATGAGCTCACCGCCGCCCACCCGCCCCGCGAGATGAGGAATCGGCCGATCATCGCCGTGCTTCCAGAGGATGTGCTGACGGTTTGAGCCGAAGCCCAAAGCGATGTGATTCCGAAGACCGTGGATAGTGCGGCGGTGGAAAGATACAGCGCCGCCATTGTTCCTTCGTTTTCGTCCTTGGCCCGTATACCCTCGACGAATGCCCAGTACCCGCCGATCCAGGACGCCACCGCGGCACCGATACCAACGAGCCAGGTCAGGGCATTGAAAAGCGGGCTGCCCGGCGCGGCCGTCTTGAACAGGATGTCCCGTGCCACGCTCGCGAGCGCGCTGGTCAATGCCCCGCCGGTGGCGACCAGGGCGCTGACGCGCTCGGCGGAGACCGCGTCGTCCTCGTCGCCATCGCCAAGGGTCGTGATTACCGCCCAGGCGTTGATCAGCTCCAGGCCCACCGCGAACAGCCCGCCCCAGGTATCCGGCGTCAGGGTACGGTTCAGCCGTGCACGCAGCCGTCTCAGGGCCGCCTCCCGGTCCAGTTCGAGGAGAGCCGGCCCCGGTGGATGGGCATCGTCGGGGATCATGGCCCAGAGCATCCCTCTGACCGAGTCGTTTCGCGGCGGCTCGACGGGGTGTTGGGGTACGAGCCCCTGCCTGTTGCCGCGCATGGCCTGAATGGCGACCTCCTCGCGCCAGAGGCTGTCTTCGTAGACCTCGGCGAGCTGTCCGGCATCGGCGGGGAAGAAATGCAGTGCGGTGCGGATGCGGTATCGTGCCCAGCCCACGGCCTGCCACAGCCGCGCGAGCCGGTCGTTGGCGATGTGGGTCGCTTCCACGGCACCCAGCCGGCTCGCCATGATCCCGACGACGTCGGCGATGAGGTTCTCCAGGGGGGTGCGGTTGGCCGGTGTCTTCTCGAGCAGGCCACTGAGGGGGCCATAGATCTGGCTGCCCCACTGCGCCGCACCACTGACGTACGCCTC
>NZ_WNXE01000181.1:0-1617 GCF_010993615.1 Arhodomonas sp. KWT
GCGAGGGGCTGCGCGGCGACGATCCCACCGCCGATGTCTCCCCGCCGAAACGAGGACGGGCGCTGCCGGCGGTGCTTACCGAGGGTGAGGTGGAGGCGCTGATCGCGGCGCCGGACACCGAAACCGCCATCGGCGAGCGGGACCGCACGATGCTCGAGGTGCTCTATGCCACGGGGCTGCGGGTGAGCGAGCTGGTCGGGCTGCCGGTCGCGGCACTCGGGCTTACCGAAGGGGTGGTCCGGGTGACAGGCAAGGGCGGCCGCGAGCGTCTGGTGCCCCTCGGGGACGCGGCCCGGGACTGGCTCGCGCGTTACCTGCGCGGGGCGCGGACGGCACTGCTCGGCGAACGGGGCTCCCGGCACGCCTTCGTGACCGCCCGCGGTGCGGCGATGACGCGCCAGGCGTTCTGGTACCGGGTGCGCCACTACGCCGTCGAGGCCGGGATCCACGGGCCGCTGTCGCCGCACACCCTGCGCCACTCATTCGCGACCCACCTGGTCAACCACGGCGCCGACCTGCGCGTGGTGCAGATGCTGCTCGGTCACTCCGACCTGTCGACCACGCAGATCTACACCCACGTGGCGCGCCAGCGCCTCCAGGACCTTCACGCCGTGCATCATCCCCGGGCCTGACCGGCGGCGGTGGTAGACTCGGCCCGGACCTCATCGACCCGGATGGCACCATGCCCCGTTCCATCGCACTGATCCTCTGCGGCCTGCTGGCCGTGTCCACGGCCACGGCGGAAACGCCGGAGCAGCAGGTGCGCGACGCCGTCCGGGCGCTGGCGCCGGACGCCACCGTCACCCGGGTCGAGGAGACACCGGTCGACGGTCTCTACGCCGCCGTGCTCGGCGGGCGCGTCGTCTACGTGACCGCCGACGGCGACTACCTTCTGGACGGGGAGCTCGTGGACGTGGATAGCGGGCATTCGCTCACCGAGGACATTCGCCGGGAGCTGCGTCTGCAGCGGCTCAACGACCTGGGCGAATCGCGCATGATCGTCTACGAGCCCCGGGGAGAGGTGCGTCACGAGGTCACGGTATTCACCGACATCGATTGTCCCTACTGCCGGCGTTTCCATCGCCATATCCGCGACTACCTCGCCCGCGGGATCCGTGTGCGCTACGTGTTCATGCCCCGGGCGGGCCGCAACAGTGCGTCCTACGACAAGGCGGTGAGCGTCTGGTGCGCCGACGACCGGCACCGGGCACTGACCCGCGCCAAGCAGGGCAGGCACGTCCCGGAGCGCCAGTGCGACAACCCCGTGGACGCCGACCTGCGCCTGGCGCGGGCCTTTGACGTCCGGGGGACGCCGACGTTCGTGACCGATACCGGGCGGCTGGTCACCGGCTACCGCTCCCCGGACGAGCTTGCGGCCCTGCTGCAGTCCGGCAGCGATGCCCGGTGAGGCGGTCCCGCGGCGGCACGCCGGGCGCCACGGGAGCGGGGCGATCGTCACTAGCGGGGCGATGCGGGCTCACCGGCGGCGAGCAGGCTGCAGAACAGCGTCCCCTGCTCGATGGCGTCGTCCAGCGCCACGTGGGTGTGGGGCAGGTCCGCGAACCAGTGCGCCGGCATGCGCGCGCGGGTGGTACGCGTGAAGCTCTCGCCGAGCAC
>NZ_WNXE01000181.1:1717-4304 GCF_010993615.1 Arhodomonas sp. KWT
TGGGTGTGGGGCAGGTCCGCGAACCAGTGCGCCGGCATGCGCGCGCGGGTGGTACGCGTGAAGCTCTCGCCGAGCACCGCCATCGCGTAGCTCTTGATGTCGAGCGCGGCGAAACCGAATGGGTTGCTGCCGTGGAAGCGGTGCAGGTAGTGATTGACGAAGGCGAAATCGAAGCTCGCCGGGTAGCCCACGAAAACGGGCCGCCCGGGAAGCGCCTTCAGCCACGCGGCGTAGCCGGGCATCACCGTCTCCGGCGGTCGCGGTTCGGCCCGGCATGCGGCCCAGGCCTCCGGCTGCGTCCGCCACCAGGCTATGGTGTCCGGGTGCTCGACGGCGTCCGCTAGCCGCACGAGGTTCGCCGAGTAGGTCGCCAGGAGCGCCCCGTCCGCGGTGTAGGCGGCGGTACCGAAGGAGAGCATGCTGTGCAGCCCCGGGGCAGGGCCGTCGGTCTCGATGTCCGTCGAGCAGTAGATCTCGGTGCGGGCCATGGGCGCCTCCGGGACGGTGTCATCGAGGGTCGCCGCGGTGTGGACCCTCTGCTATGCTCCGCGGCCATTTTGCCAGCCGGTGCGGGGACGCGTATGCCCGAATCCCATCTCACCGACGTGCTCGTGGTCATCGCCGTACTGGGCGTGGGGGCCCAGTGGCTCGCGTGGCGGCTCCAGTGGCCGGCCATCGTGGTGCTCTGTATCTTCGGCGTGGTCGCCGGGCCGGTGACCGGCTGGCTGGTGCCCAGCCGCGATCTCGGGGAGCTCGTGCACCCGGTGATCCGGCTGTGCGTCGCGGTAATTCTCTTCGAGGGCGGACTTAGCCTGCGCTGGCACGAGTTCCGTGAGGCACGCAGCGGCGTCCGCCGGCTGCTGTTCCCGGCACTGCCCCTGAACTGGCTGCTCGGCAGTCTGGCCGCCCACTACATCGGCGGGCTGCCGTGGCCGGTCGCGCTGGTATTCGGCGCGATCATCGTGGTCACCGGGCCAACGGTGATCATGCCGCTGCTGCGCCACGCTGCGCTGCGCCGCCGCCCGGCCTCCTATCTGAAGTGGGAGGGCATCATCAACGACCCGCTGGGCGCGATGCTTGCGGTGCTGGTCTTCCAGTTCTTCGTCACTGTCCAGGCCCCGAGCGCCACGCTGGAGATCGTCTGGCGCCTCATTGGCGGTGCGCTGGTCGGGGCCGGCGGTGGCTATCTGGCCGCCCGCGGCATGGTGGCGCTGTTCCTGCGCGGGCAGGTGGCGGAGTTCCTGAAACCGCCGGTGCTGCTGGTGAGCGTGCTCGTGGTATACGCCGGCGCCAACGCGGTGCAGGCGGAGGCCGGGCTGCTCGCCGCCACGGTCATGGGCATGGTCCTGGGCAACTCCGGGCTCGCGGACATCCAGGAGGTCCGCCGTTTCAAGGAGTACCTCGCTGTCCTGCTGGTTTCCACGGTATTCATCCTGCTGTCCGCGGACGTGGATACCGCCATGCTCGCGATGATCGACGGGCGGGCGGTGGCGCTGCTTCTCGCGGTCGTCTTCGTGGTGCGCCCGGTGGCGATCTGGCTTGCAACCCAGGGCACCCCGATGACCCGTGGTGAACGCGCCCTGGTGGCGTGGATCGCTCCCCGCGGGATCGTCGCCGCCGCGGTAGCCGGCGTGTTCGCCCCGGAGATGGCCGCTGCGGGCTATCCGGAGGCGCGGGCGCTGACACCACTGGTTTTCCTGTTGGTGCTGGTGACCGTAGTCCTCCATGGTTTTTCCATCCGCACGGTGGCCCTGCGTCTGGGGCTCGCCTCCCGGGACCGCCACGGGTTGATGATCGTCGGGGCCTCGCCGTGGAGCGTCGCGCTGGCGATCCGGCTGCGCGAGCTCGGTGTCTACGTGATCATCTGCGACCAGTCCTGGCACCGCCTGCGGGCGGTGCGCCTGGCGTCCATCCCGTATTTCTACGGCGAGGTCCTCTCCGAGACGGCGGAGCAGAGTCTCGACCTGGCGGATATCGGCTATCTCGTCGCGGCAACGGACAATGACGCCTATAACGCTCTGGTATGCAGCCGCTACACCCGCGATCTCGGGCGTGAGCACGTTTTCCAGTTGCCCACGGACGCCGAGGACCACCCGCGCCAGATCCAGCGTCCGCTCACGGGGCGCCCGCTCTACGGGCGCGAGGCCCGCTACGAGGTCCTTCAGCAGCGTTACTACCAGGGCTGGCGCCTGCAGCGTACCCGGATCACCCGCAACTACCGCGCGGGCGAGTATTTCGCGGGTCTCGGCGACGACACCATGCCGATGATCGCGGTACGCGCCGATGGCGGCCTGCGTCTGCGCGAGGCCGGCCGGGCGCTCGCTCCGGAACGCGGTGACGTGGTGCTGGCATTCATGTCCCCTCGGGCCCAGCAGGCCCGCCGCCCGGCCCGGGGGCGGCATACCGAGGACGAAGCCATGACCCGGCGGAATCAGGCGCCGGCCGGCAGCCTGCCGCGGGATGCCGGCACGGACGGGGACGAGGGATGAGGGCGGCCGCGTTCGCCGCCGTCCTCGCGCTGCTGCTCCCGGCGGTGGCAGGTGCCGACTGCGGTGACGCCGCCGTCTCGCCGGCCGCCCTGAGGGAG
>NZ_WNXE01000182.1:0-4269 GCF_010993615.1 Arhodomonas sp. KWT
CGCCGGGTGACCATCAACCTCGCCCCGGCGGACCTGCCCAAGGACGGCGGACGCTTCGACCTGCCCATCGCCCTCGGCATCCTCGCCGCGTCCGGCCAGATCCCGGCCGATGCCCTCGACGGGCTGGAATTCGCCGGCGAGCTGGCACTGACCGGCGCCCTGCGCGGCATCTCCGGTGCCCTGCCGTTCGCGGTGCACTGCCAGCGCGCCGGCCGCCGGGCCGTCCTGCCCCGCGACAGCGCCGCCGAGGCCGCCCTCGTGGGGACGGGCCGCGTCCTCACCGCGGACCACCTCCTCGACGTCTGCGCCCACCTCACCGCCCGCACCCCGCTCGCCGTGGCGACGCCGCCACCCGCCGGTCGAGGCCCTTCGGTGGCGGACCTCGCCGATGTCCGCGGCCAGCAGCAGGCCCGGCGCTGCCTGGAGATCGCCGCCGCGGGCGGTCACTCGCTGCTGCTGTGCGGCCCGCCGGGCACCGGCAAGAGCATGCTCGCCGCACGCCTGCCCGGCATCCTGCCGCCAATGACCGAGCAGGAGAGTCTGGAGAGCGCGACCGTCGCCTCGGTGAGCGACGGCGGCTTCGACCCGGCACGCTGGGGCGTGCGCCCGTTCCGGGCGCCGCACCACTCCGCCTCCCACGTCGCGCTCGCCGGCGGCGGCGGCCGTCCGAGGCCCGGCGAGGTCTCGCTGGCGCATAACGGCGTACTGTTCCTCGACGAGCTCCCGGAGTTCAGCCGCCGGGCACTGGAGATGCTGCGCGAACCGCTGGAGACGGGGCAGGTCGAGATCTCACGGGCCGCCGCCAAGGTCCGCTACCCGGCGACCTTCCAGTTGGTGGCGGCGATGAACCCGTGCCCGTGCGGCCACCTGGGCGACCCGGGGGGCGAATGCCGCTGCACCCCCGACCAGATTGCCCGCTACCAGGGCCGGCTCAGCGGCCCCCTGCTCGATCGCATCGACCTGTTCTGTTCGGTGCCGCGGCTGGCGCCGACGGAGCTGCGGGCGAGCCCGCCGGGAGAGGACAGCGCCACGGTGCGCGCCCGGGTCGCGGAGACGAGACGTCGCCAGCACGAGCGCGATGACGCGCCGGCGGCCGCCCTGCCGCCGGGGGTGCTGGAGGATCGCTGCCGGCTGGACGCCACCGCGGCCGCCCTGCTCGACCAGGCCGGCGAGCGCCTCGGACTCACCGCCCGGGGGATCCACCGCTGCCTGCGCGTCGCCCGCACGATCGCGGACCTCGCCGGCAGCGACGCGGTCACCGCCACCCACGTGGCCGAGGCGGTCGGCTACCGGGAACGTCGTGGCACAAGTGAGGCCGCGGCACCCCGGTGACGGCGTCGCCGGCGCATCCGGACAAACGGATCAGGGCAGCTCGATGTACCCGCGCCGGAGCACGGCCTCGAGGTCGTCGGCGGATGCCGGTGCCGCGGCGAGAAATCCCTGGAGATCGCCGCACCCCAGGCGGCGCACCGCCTCGAGCTGCTCCGGCGTCTCCACGCCCTCGGCCACCGTGGTCAGACCCATGCTCGCCGCGAGGGCGACGATGGTCTCCACCAGTCCCAGATCCATGGGATCACCGGGGATATCGCGCACGAAGGACTGATCCACCTTGAGGCAGTCCACCGGCAACCGCTTGAGGTAGCTGAGCGATGAGTAGCCGGTGCCGAAATCATCGATGGCGACGCGCACGCCGTGGCCCTTGAGCTCGGTGAGCTTCACGGTGTTGGCCTCGGCATCGCGCATCGCCGCACTCTCGGTAACCTCCACCTCCAGGGCATCGCCGGGCAGCCCGCAGGCCGCGAGCGCGGCAAGAACGGTGGCGACGAAGTCGTCTTGCTGCAGCGTGAGCGCGGAGATGTTCACGCCGACCCTCAGATTCAGTCCCCGGCTGCGCCAGTCCCGGGCCTGAACGCAGGCGGTGTTCAGGACCAGCCGGTCCAGTGCGTGGACGAGCCCGGTCTGCTCCGCCAGGGGAACGAACTCCGCCGGCGACACCCAGCCCCTGTCGGGACGGTGCCAGCGGGCCAGTGCCTCCAGGCCGGTGATCCGGCCGTCGCGGACGTCCACCCGCGGCTGGTAGTGCAGCTCGATGTCCTGCGCGGCGATGGCCTCGCGCAGGGCACGCTCCAGCGCGACCCGCTCCTGCACATGGTTCGCCTGGGCACGCCGGAAAACACAGTAGCCGAGGCCACCGAGCTTGGCCTCGTACATGGCGATGTCGGCGTTCTTGAGCAGCTCCGGCAGGGTCGCACCGTGCTCCGGATAGTGGACCAGGCCGATGCTCGTCCCCAGCTCGGCGCTCAACGAGCCGTGGCGGAAAGGGCGATCGAAGCACTCGAGCACGCGGCGGGCCTCGGTCTCGAGGATCGCCTCGTCCGCCCCAGGGATCAGGACCGCGAACTCGTCGCCGCCCAGGCGGGCCAGCAGATACCTCTCCGGCAGGACCTCGCGCAGCCGCCCGGCCACCTGCTGAAGCAGGGCATCGCCGTGCTCATGGCCCTGAGTGTCGTTGATGTCCTTGAAGCGGTTGAGGTCCATGTACATCACGCCCAGCGGTTCACCCCGGTCGTCCGCCCGCGCGAGCAGGGCGCTGCCGCGGGCATGGAGGAGGCGACGGTTGGGCAGCCCGGTCAGGGGGTCGTAGTGGGCGAGCTCCTCGATACGGCGCTCGCGCTGCCGGCGCTCGGTGATGTCGTTCCAGACCACGTACAGCGCGGTGCGACCGCGGAACGCCATGGTGGTAAGCGTGACCTCGCAGGGGAAGGGTTCGCCGTCCGCCCGCAAATGGGTCCACTCGAAGCGGTGGAAGTGCCGCTCGTAGGCGACGCGCACCATCTCGGCGGCCTTGTCGCAGGAGCGCTGGCCGTCGGGCTGGAACTCCGGGGAGATGTCGCAGGGCCGGCCGCCCAGGATACGATCCCGGTCCGGCTGCCGGAGCATGTGCAGGGTCGCCGGATTGCAGTCGACAAACGTGTCGTCGTCGAGGATGAGGATGGCGTCCTCGGAGGCATCGAAAACGCTGCGGAACATCGCCTCGCGTTCCTCGAGCTGGCGCTCGTGGCGGCGGCGCTCGGTGATGTCGAGCATCACGCCGACGATCCCGCCGGGACCGCCGTCGTCATCCGGGAAGACCGCCTTGTGGAAGGAGATGTCCCGCTCGCTGCCATCGGTGAAGCGGACCCGCGTCTCGTAAACCTGGGTATCGCCGCTGGCAAGCAGGGCCCGATCCGCCTCCTCGTAGACGGCGGCGAGATGCGGTGGCGCAAGGTCGTACACGCCCTTGCCGGCCACCTCCTCCGGGGCACGCCCGAGGATGCCGCGGGCGAAGGCCTCGTTGCAGCCGATATAGCGGCACTCGGCGTCCTTGAAGAAAACCGGTGCCGGGATGGCGTCGACGATCCGCTGCAGAAGGCGGCCGGCCTGGCAGCCGTCTCCCGGACAGTCGCCGCTCCCCGCGCTGTGCTCCCCCGAAGGCCTGGCTTGATCTGCGTCCATTTCCCGCTCTGAATTGTCTCGCCGCAGCGGCAGTCCCCGACCCGTTGAATCGTCCCGCACCCGGGTTCGCGTCCCCGACCGGGAGTACGGTGCTCTGCGCTGACACTACCCTTGATCGCGACAGTATTCCACGAACAGGGCGGAGGCAGGGAACGGCGCCCCCGCCCGGGGGGAAGCGGGACCCGCCGTCAGCGGTTGGAGAGACGGTAATCGACGGGAATAACGATCTGCCGGCCGACCAGACCGGGCGGCGGCGCCGGCAGCGGGGAGGCGGAACGGACCATTCGCAGGGCCGCGCGATCCAGCGTCCGACTGCCGGAGCCACGCACGACCTCCAGGCCCTCGACACTGCCGTCCGCGGCGATGCGCATCGCCACCCGGACGACCCCCTCCTCGCGGCGCAGCCGTGCCCGTCGGGGATAATGCTTGTGCCGCTCGAACAGCGCGACCAGCGAGCTCAGGTAGCCCTTGTTGCCGGCGGCACCGGGGTCCCCGGCATTACCGCCGGCGGGCGCACCGCCGCTGCCTGGGGACGCCGCCCCCTTGCCGCCGGAGCTGCCGGCCGCCCCCTCCGACCCGCCAGCTGCGTCGCCGTCCGGCGAGCCCGCCGTCTCGGCAGGCTCGTCCGTCCCCGCATCCGGTTTGCCCGCGGGCCCGGCATCCGATGACGGCGTCGGTTCCGGCGTCGGTTCCGGCGTCGGCTCCGGTTTCGGCTCCGGTTTCGGCTCCGGTTTCGGCTCCGGTTTCGGCTCCGGTTTCGGCTCCGGTTTCGGC
>NZ_WNXE01000183.1:0-4258 GCF_010993615.1 Arhodomonas sp. KWT
TATCGGCGGCGTGTGCGGCCAGTGAGAGCGCGAGCGCGGCCACCAGCGCCGCGAGGGGCCGGCGCCAGGTGGTCGCGATTTGCCGCTGGGCATGGTTCATAATCCAAAGCCTAGACCTTATAGTACCTATAAGGTAAAGCCCGGGAGGCACGTACCGTGCACTACACCATCAGCGAGGCGGGGCGTCGGGCCGGGTGCCCGGCCGTGACCATCCGTTACTACGAGCGTATCGGGCTGCTGCCGCAGCCGGCCCGGGGGACGAACGGTTACCGCTATTACACCGGGGCGGACGTCGAGCGCCTGGCGTTCGTGGTCCGCGCCCGTGAGCTCGGCTTCGGGCTGAGCGATATCGGCGAGCTTCTGGCGCTCGCCGCGCATCACGACCAGCCGTGCCAGGCCGTGGACGAGAAGATCGCCGGCCAGCTCGCCGCGGTACGCGAGCGCATCGAGCAGCTCACCGCCCTGCAGGCGCGGCTGGAACGGCTTCAGGCGGCCTGCAACGGCCGTCACCCCATCGATCAGTGCGGCATCCTCGCCGCGCTCTCACCGGAGGCGACCACCGCCGGGCAGTGAGCCCGCCGGGCCAGGCTCAGCGCAGGGGTTCGCGGCTGCGGTCCTGCATCAGCCACAGTGCAGCGGCGGCGACGAGTGCGGCGACGACGAGATAGAGTCCCGGCGCCCCCTGGTAGCCGGTGGCCGACATCAGCCAGCTCGCCATCATCGGTGCGGTACCGCCGGCGACGCCGAGCCCCAGGTTGTAGGCCAGGGAGTAGCCGGTGAGCCGGTCCGCCACCGGGAACAGCTCCACCAGCATCGCCGGCGCGGAGCCCAGCGGCAGCGCGATCAGCAGTGCCAGGATCACCTGCGCGGCGATCAGGTCCGGCAGCCCCCGGGCGGCCAGCACCACCAGGGCCCAGCCGCACAGCGCGACCAGTACGAACGCACCGACCAGCAGGGTGCGTCGCCGCATGACATGGTCGGTGAGCCAGCCGCTCAGGGGGATGATCGGCATGGCGAGCGCCAGACCCAGCGAGTTCACCTGCAGCGCCACGTCGTTGCCGATGCCCCCGATCTCGCTGGCATAGGTGGGCAGGTAGACCAGCGGGATGTAGAACACGATGCCGTAGCCCGAGGCGAAGATCACCGCCAGTACCGTCTCCCGCAGGTTCTGTGTCAGCGCCTCGTGCAGCGGCGAGTCGTCCTCGTGTTGCGCCTGATGGTGTGTCATGTGCGGCGAGGAGTGGAGGTCGCGTACATAGAGATAGGCCAGCAGCGCGAACACGCCGCCGAGGATGAACGGTACCCGCCAGCCCCAGGCCTCGACGGCGCCCTGCGGCAGTAGCGTGCTCACCAGCGCGGCCAGCCCCGAGCCCACCAGGGTCCCGGCCAGGCTGCCGAAGTTCGCCCAGCTGCCGGAGAAGCCGCGCCGGTGCAACGGCGAGGTCTCCACCATGTAGGTCACCGAGCCGCTGAATTCGCCGCCCACGGACAGTCCCTGCAGCAGGCGCACCCCGACCAGCAGCACCGCCGCCCACAGCCCGGCGCTGGCATGGGTGGGCAGCAGCCCGAGCAGGGTGGTGGCCGTGCCCATCGTGATGATGGAGATCTTCAGCACCGCCGCCCGGCCGAGACGGTCGCCCACGTAGCCGAACACCACGCCGCCGATGGGCCGCATCACGAACCCCGCGGCGAATACGCCGAAGGTCGCGATCAGCGACGCCAGGTGGTTGTCCGACGGGAAGAAGAGCTGGGAGATCACCGGCGCGAAGAAGCCGTAGAGGGCGAAATCGTACCACTCCATGACATTGCCGATGGTCCCGCCGACGACCGTCTTCGGTGTATGCGCGCGACCGGTATAGGCCTTGGTACGCGTGGGTTTCTGTTGGGGTGTGTCGTCCCCGGCTGTCGAGGTCATTCGTTCTCCTTGTCGTGACACGTCGTGAGTGAATGTCCGCCCCCTTTTCCGGGCAGACCGGCGAACGCCGTCGCCCGTTCCTTCCGGCGGGCGCGGTCGCGGGGTCGTAACCTCGCCGGTGCCAAGCTGCGCCGCACCATAGGGGGCGGCGATGAAGTCATTGAAATCAGCGATTTGACGCTTATCCGCCCCGGAACTAGCGTTCTGATCAAACTATACGCCCCCGGCCGGAGACAGGGTGCCCGCCCCTGTGGACGGGGCACGGTGTGGAGGAGATGCATGCCGGAATACAGCGAATCACGCGCGGCGATCCTCGATGCGATCTGCCGACGCCATGCCGACGCACCCGGTGCGTTGCTGCCTATCCTCCACGAGGTGCAGGAGCGCCTCGGCCATATCCCGGGGGATGC
This sequence comes from Arhodomonas sp. KWT, assembly GCF_010993615.1. NCBI lineage: Bacteria > Pseudomonadati > Pseudomonadota > Gammaproteobacteria > Chromatiales > Ectothiorhodospiraceae > Arhodomonas > Arhodomonas sp. KWT. The sequence goes on from NZ_WNXE01000183.1 coordinate 2,326, forward strand.
CGTTGCCGGCGTCGCCGAACGGCTCAACCTCACCCGCGCCGAGGTCGACGGGGTGGTGGGGTTCTATACCGACTTCCGCCGCGAACCGGCCCCCGCGCGGGTGGTGAAGGTCTGCCGCGCCGAGGCCTGCCAGGCCGTGGGTGGTCGCGAGGTCTACCGCGCCGCGGTCGCCGCCGCCGAGGCCGCCGGCGGTACGGTGGAGGTGGAGGCGGTCTACTGCCTGGGCAACTGCGCCTGCAGTCCCGCCGCCCAGGTGGACGGCGAGACCCTGGGGCGGCTCGACACCGAGCGGGTGACCCGGCTGGTCGCAGGCACGGACGGGGAGGTGCCGGCATGAAGGTCTTCCTCTCCCGGGACAGCAGCGCGCAGTCCATCGGTGCCGAGGCCGTCGCCCGTGCCCTGGCCCGGGTGGCGGCGGAGCGCGGTGAGCCGCTGGAGCTGGTGCGCACGGGCTCGCGCGGGCTGTTCTGGCTCGAGCCCATGATCGAGATCGAGCGCGACGGCCGGCGCGAGGGCTTCGGCCCGGTCACCCCCGCGGACGTCCCCGGGCTCGTCGCCGCGCTGGCCGATGGCGGTACCCACCCCCTCCATCTGGGCCGCATCGAGGAGCTGCTTGCCGCCCAGGGGCAGCGCCGGATCAACTTCCGGCGCTGCGGCGTCGTCGACCCGGCGTCCTGGGAGGATTACGTGGTCACCGGCGGTACCCGGGGCCTGCGGGCCGCGCTGGAGATGGCGCCGGCGGACGTGGTGGAGGCGGTAACCGCCTCCGGGCTGCGCGGCCGCGGCGGTGCCGGCTTCCCCACCGGCGTGAAGTGGCGCACCACCCACGAGGCGACCGCCCCGCGCAAGGTCGTGGTCTGCAACGCCGACGAGGGCGACAGCGGCACCTTCGCCGACCGCATGCTCATGGAGGGCGATCCCCTCGCCCTCATCGAGGGCATGGCCATCGCCGCCGTCGCGGTGGGGGCGGAGGAGGGCTACATCTACCTGCGCTCCGAATACCCCCACGCCCGCGAGGCCCTGGAGCGGGCGATCGGGATCGCCTACGACAACGGCCTGCTCGGCGCGGACCTGCTCGGCTCCGGACGCCGCTTCGATATCGCCCTGCGCATGGGTGCCGGGGCCTACATCTGCGGCGAGGAGACCTCGCTGCTGGAGAGCCTCGAGGGCCGGCGCGGGGTGATCCGCTTCAAGCCGCCACTGCCGGCGGTGCAGGGCGCCTTCGGTGTACCCACGGTGGTGAACAACGTCATCACCCTGGCCACCGTGCCGGCGATCCTCGCCGACGGCGCCGAGGCCTACGCCGCCCTCGGCCACGGCAAGTCCCGCGGCACCCTCACCGTGCAGCTGTGCGGCAACGTCCGCCGCCCCGGGCTCTACGAGGTGCCCTTCGGGGTGTCGCTGGCCCACGTCATCGACGAGCTCGGCGGCGGCACTGCCTCCGGGCGGCCGGTGCGCGCGGTGCAGGCCGGCGGCCCGCTGGGGGCCTACCTGCCGGCCCCGGCGCTGGACGTGCCGCTGGATTACGAGGCGCTGGCCGAGCGCGGCGGGATGATCGGTCACGGCGGCGTCGTGGTCTTCGACGACACCGTGGACATGGCCGAGCAGGCGCGCTTCGCCATGGAGTTCTGCGCCATCGAGTCCTGCGGCAAGTGCACTCCGTGCCGGATCGGCTCCACCCGCGGGGTGGAGGTCATCGACCGCATCCGTGCCGGCACCGACGCCGACGCCAACCTGGCCCTGCTCGGCGATCTCTGCGACGTCATGGAGCAGGGCTCGCTCTGCGCCCTGGGCGGGCTGACCCCGTATCCCGTGCGCAGCGCGCTCGAACACTTTCCCGAGGACTTCGGGACCCCGGCCGCCGCTGCGGCGGGCTGATCCGGCAAAGAGGTAGCCATGGCTGTCGTACAGGAAACGGACTACGGAACCCCGG
>NZ_WNXE01000184.1:0-4243 GCF_010993615.1 Arhodomonas sp. KWT
TGGCTGCTCTCGATGGCCTCGACCACGGTCCGGCTGCTCTCCTGGACCTGGGTGACGATGCCCCGGATGCGTTCGGTCGAGCGCTGGGTCTCGCCCGCCAGCGAGCGGACCTCCTCGGCCACCACGGCGAAGCCGCGGCCGGCGGTACCGGCACGCGCCGCCTCGATCGCGGCGTTCAGCGCCAGCAGATTGGTCTGATCGGCGACGCTGGTGATCACCTCCACCACCTCGCCAATGTCGCCGGCGTGGCGCTCCAGGGCCTGGATGGCCTCGTTGGCGCGGTTCATGGAGGCGGCGACGCCGGAGACCGCCTCGCCGTTCGCCGTGATGGTCCCGCGACCGGCGTCGGCATCGCGACTCAGCGTCCTCGCGGTCTCCGCGGACTCCGTGGCGTGCCGCGCGATCTCCTGGACGGACGACGCCATCTCGTTCATCGCCGAGGCCGCCTGATCCGTGTCGCCGCGCTGGCGCTGGATGCCGCCCTGGGTCTCCGAGGCCACCGAGGAGAGCTCCTCCGCCGACGAGGATACCCTCGAGGAGGACTCCTTGAGCCGGGCGAGCATGGCCCCGAGGTCGACGCGCAGTGCCTCGGCGGTACCGGCCACCCGTCCGACCTCGTCGCTCGAACTCACCGCCACGGGCTGGCGGAAATCCCCGTCGCCGATGCGGTCGAGGTCCGCGACCAGCGTCTTGAGCGGACGGGTCACCGTGCGCCGCAGCAGCCAGCGCAACGCCAGGGCGCTGACGATGATGGCCAGCAGCATACCGCCGAGCCCGATCCGCAACGCCGTGCTGGCGGCGGCACGGTGCTCCACGGCCTTCTCCCCGGCGCGGGCCTCGATAGCGGCGACCAGGTCGTCGAGGGCCTGGCGCACGGGCGTGGTCATCCCTGACAGCTCCCGGTCCACACCGGCAACCGCGAAACCGTTCGCGGCGAGACGCTGCCGGCCATCGCGGATCCGGGTCACCATCTGCCCGTGCGCCCGTTCGAACGCACCGATGGCCGCGAGCACCTTCGAGTTCTCGAACTGCGCCTTCAGCTCCCCGACGTTCTTGTCGACCCCGGCACGGGCCTGCTCGTAGCGCTGCCAGTAATCCTGGCGTCCGTCGGGATCGCGGCCGCGCAGGAGATAATTCTTCCAGGCGAGGGTCTGGTTGGCGAAGCGCCGCTGCAGGTCCGCGGTATCCGACATGCGCGCACTGAGCTGCGCCTGGAGGTGACTGAAGCCGGTAACCGACTCCCACGTGCGCATCACCGCGAACGAGGCCCCGGCCACGATCAGCAGCACGCCCACCGCGACCGCCGCCAGCACCTTGGCCTCGACGCTGTTGAATCGATTCAAAGCCTTTTCTCCCACCTTGTAACCTCACGTGACAACCGCGCCCCGCGCCTTCCGTCGATTCGGCACACCGCGCGGCCCCGGCGGACACGGTGGTGGCCGGTCGACGCGGGATAAGCGGTTTGCGTGCCCTGCGGGAGGGAGCCGGGATGACGCGGCATCCCCGGTCGCCGCCGGACGGGCGCTGTCACACCCGGGCGGCGAGGGGAATTATTATTCAAAATGTGAACTGCTTAACAACTACCTCGGAATAGGTAGCCGTTCTCCCCGATACCCGGAATCAGGCCCCGCGGGAGCCGGCGGCATCGTCCAACGGCGCCACTGCACCGGGCACTTCCCCTTCCGGCTGGCGCCGACGGTCCACGAACAGGCTGTTGCCCGGCTCGCGCTTGGCGCAGTGCTTGATCTCGGCGAGCACCGTGGCGATCTGGTAGTGGCTGGTGAAGCGGCGGTCCAGCACGGGGACAGCAGCGAGGGAGATGGAGAGCAGCGGGAAACGCTGCGGACAGCCCTGGCGGTCACGGGTCTCGATACCCCCGCGCTCACGCTCCCGGGCGTCGTAGAGCGCCGGCGCGTGGGCGGCGAAGTCCTCCAGCAGCGCCCGGCAGCGGGGCTCCCAGTCGCTGCCGCGAAGCAGCAGCACGAAGTCGTCGCCGCCGACGTGACCGGCGAAATCCCCGGCATGGAGCCGCGCCTGGAGGATGCGGGCGGTGGCGAGGATGGCCTCGTCGCCACGCTGGTAGCCGTAGAAGTCGTTGTAGGCCTTGAAGTGATCGAGATCCGCGTGGACAACGGTGAACGGCGTGCCCGCAGCGAGCAGGGCATCGATATGCTGCTCGATGCGCACGTTGCCGGGCAGGCCGGTCAGCGGGTTGGCATGGCGGGCGCTGTGGACCTGGAGGTCGGTGATCCGGCGCAGCAGGTCGAAGACGCTGCCCACGCCCAGGTAGAGCCCGTCGGGATCGGTGATGAGGATGGCCTCGTCGGCGTCGTCGGCCTCGGTCACCCGGCGGCTCAGCGCCTCAAGGGGCAGGTCACCGGGGACGGTGACCGTGGAGGACTCGACGAAGCCCGTTACCTCGCGCCCGGCGAACAGGGCATGCCCGTAGTTGTGGGCCAGCCGCGAGAGCAGGGTGTCCCGGCGCACGATGCCCACGGCCCGACCGTCCCTGCCCACCAGCGGGACACAGCGCAGGTCAGGCTCCGCGCGGAAACGCGCCGCCACCTCGGCGACGCTGGCCGTGGGCTCCGCGGGGACGACCTCGCGCGCGAGTAGCCGCGCGGTCGGCCGCTGGACGGCAGCACCGGGCACACCGCCGGCATCCCCGCCGGGCATGGGCTGATCCACGGTGAGCGGGCGCTCCGCCGGCCGGCCGAAGAGATAGCCCTGTGAGTGGGTCATGCCCAGCGCGCGCAGCGCCGTGTACTCCGCCTCGGTCTCGATGCCCTCGACGATGACCCGCGTGCCCATGCGCCGGGCCATGTCCAGCACCGAGCGCACCACCTCGCGCTTGCCGGCATCGGACTCGACGCCGCTGGCGAAGTGGCGGTCGATCTTGACGTAGTCGGGACGCAGCTCCGACCAGTGGCGCAGGCCCGCGTAGCCGGCACCGAGGTCGTCCAGGGCGACGGCGAAACCCATCGAACGGTAGTGGTCCACGGCGTGGCGGACGATGGCGTAGTCGTGGATGGGAAACTGCTCGGTGATCTCGATGACGACCCGCTCCGGGGCGACCCCGGCGCGCTCCAGGAAGCGCAGGGTCTCGCCGGTGGGATGGTCGCTGGCGACCACCGCGTCCGGGGTGACGTTGAGGAACAGCCGCCCGGGGCAGCCCGCCCGGCCGAAGGCCTCAATGGCGACTTCACGGCAGAGCAGGTCCAGCTCCACCAGCCGGCCCTCGCGGGCGGCGGCGTCGAAGAGCTTGAGCGGCGAGTGCAACGGCCCGGACGACGGCCCGCGGATGAGCGCCTCGTGCCCCCAGAGCCCGCCCGAAGGGCAGGTAAGGATCGGCTGGAACAGTGCAGTAAGCGCCCGGGCGGAGAATATCGCGTCCAGGCTTTCGCGTTCGATCATGATGTGCCCGCTGAAACCCCGCTCGTCAGCGTAGTCACCGCGCGTGACACGGCGGTGACAGCGCGGGTGCTCACAACGCCCGCTCTAGGCGGTGCAGCGGCGCACCGAGGGTGGCGTAGTCCCGTGGCCGGCAGGTGAGCACCAGCACCTGGTGGCGTTCCGCGGCCCGGGCTAGGGCCAGCTTCATCGCCTCGAAGCGGTGTTCGTCGGCGAAGGCCAGGGCGTCGTCCAGGACCACCGGCACCGGCTCGCCGCGCTCGGCGACCAGATCGGCGAAGGCCAGGCGCACGAGGATGGCGAGCTGCTCGCGGGTGCCCAGGCTCAGGTCGTCGAAGGCCTCTTCCCGGCCGCCGCGGCGCACACCGGTGAGGGTCAGCGTGTCGTCAAGCACGAGCTCGGCGTCCGGCATCAGCATGCGCAGGTACGGTGCCAGGCGCTCCATCACCGGACCGAGGAAGGTCCGGCGGGCCTCGCTCGCCGCGGCCTCCAGCTCGTCGGCGACCAGCTTCACCGCCCCCGCCTCGCGGTGCAGGCGCTCCCGCTCCCGCTGGGCCTCCGCCAGTGCCGTGTCCAGCTCGACCCGGCGCTCGCCCAGACCCTGCTGCCCCAGCGCCTCCAGCCGCACCTGGAGATCGCGCACGCTGCGCTCGGCGCGTTCGCGCTCCTCGCGCGCCCGGCTCACCGCGGCCTCGGCGGTTTTGAGCTGCAGGGCCACCGTCTCCGGGTCCTCGGCGGCAATGGCGGCATCGGCACGGGCGAGGTCGTCGCGGGCGGTCTCCAGGGCCTGGCGGGCGGCGGCCAGGGCGGCATAGAGGGCGTCGTCGTCCCG
>NZ_WNXE01000185.1:0-4243 GCF_010993615.1 Arhodomonas sp. KWT
CGGTCGGCGAGCTGGTAGGCCTTGACCCCGTTGTCGTGGTCGCTGTCGGCGAGGTAGGCCCGCAGCGGGGCGAAGGCGGGGGCGTCGATCACCGCCGGCAGCCGCGCGAGCACCCGCCAGCGCAGGGCCTGGCGGTCGAAGCCGGACTGCTCGGGCAGCGCCGTCCAGTGCCGGGCGAACAGGCGCCAGACCAGCCCGCCGAGGAACGGAAACGCCACGTTGGCGGTCACGCCGTGGCGCTCGGCGAGCTCGATGGACAGCCAGTGGCCCATGCTGCGGTGGGGCACGACCACCGTCTCCTCGGTCATCGGCGGCAGCGGCGCCGCGGCCATCTGCCCGGCGAGGGCGTCGGCGAGGGCCTCCAGGCGGTTGCTGTGATGGGTGACGAGCACGGCGGGCGGCGTCCTGTTCCTCGGTCTGCCGGCTCAGTCTGCCTGATCCGCGCGGGCCGCGGCGAGCGCCGCGGCCCATCGGTACGCAGGCCTGCCCGGCATGAGTCCCGCCACACCGGCGCAGACGCGTCTCGTCCCCGAAGCGCTCCAGCACGTGACGCCACCGCTGAGGAACGAGTGACGGCATAAGCAAATGACGAACGATTGGTTCCGGCCCCCGGCGGCACCCGCTTACGCTGCCGGATCCGGGGCGGGCGCGCCCCGGTCCGTATGTTCCACCGTCATGGGGAGGGGTCGAGATGAGCGTGACCGACGAGCTTCTGGAGGATAACCGCAGCTATGCCGAGGGCTTCGACCAGGGCGGCCTGCCCATGCCGCCGTCCCGGCGGGTGGCGGTGGTGGCCTGCATGGACGCGCGCCTGGACGTCTACCGTCTGCTCGGCCTGGGTCTGGGCGAGGCCCACGTGATCCGCAACGCCGGCGGCGTGGTGAGCGAGGACGTGATCCGCTCGCTGGTGATCTCGCAGCGCCTGCTCGGTACCCGCGAGATCGTGCTGGTGCATCATACCGACTGCGGCATGCTCACCTTCAACGACGACGGGGTGAAGGCACAGATCGAGGCCGAGACCGGGATGCGTCCGCCGTTCGCGCTGGAGGCCTTCGACGATCCGGCCGAGGACGTGCGCCAGTCGCTGCGCCGCGTCCAGGCGAGCCCGTTCATCCAGCACCGGGACTCGGTCCGGGGCTTCGTCTACGACGTCGCCAGCGGCCGGCTGGACGAGGTGCGCTGAGCCGCGCGGTCAGCGCCGGCGCAGCGCGGCGAGGAAACCGTCCACGCCGCGGGTGTTGAGCACGTCGGCGGCGGTGAGCCAGCCGCGCCGGGCCTGGTCCAGGCCCAGGCGCATGCGCGCCAGGTCCTCGGTGCCGTGGGCGTCGGTGGCGACCACGAACCGGGCGCCCTGGCCGAGGGCCTCTCTGATCAGCACGTCGGGGAGGTCCAGCCGGCCGGGCTGGGCGTTGATCTCCAGGGCGCAGCCGGTCTCCGCGGCGGCCCTGAGGACCCGGCCCATGTCCGCGTCGATGGGCTGGCGCTCGCCGAGGATCCGGCAGGTGGGGTGGGCCAGGATCTGGCAGTGGGGGCTGTCCAGCGCGCGCAGCAGGCGATCGGTCTGCTTCGCCCGGGGCAGTCCCAGGCCGTAGTGCACGGCGCAGACGACCACGTCCATGCGCGCGAGGATGTCGTCCGGCAGGTCCAGGCTGCCGTCCTCCAGGATGTCCACCTCGGCGGACCGGAGCACGCGGATGCCGTCCAGGCGGGCGTCCAGTGCCTCCAGGGCGTCCAGGTGCTCGGCGAACGCCCCCGGGGTGAGCCCGTTGGCGACGCGCAGCCGCCGGGTGTGGTCGGTGATGGCGAGGTACTCCCGGCCCAGGGCCTTCGCCGCCCGTGCCATGGCCTCCGCGCTGTCCCGTCCGTCGGTGGTATCGGTGTGGCAGTGGAGATCGCCGCGGATGTCCTCGAGGTCCACCAGTGCCGGCAGCCGGCCTTCCGCCGCCGCGGCCAGCTCACCGCGGTTCTCGCGCAGTTCCGGCTCGATGTAGGCCAGCCCCACCTGTGCGTAGACCGAGGCCTCGGTGGCCCCGGCGACCCGGTGCTCACCCTCGAAGACGCCGTACTCGTTGATCTTCAGTCCGCGCCGCTGGCCCATCACCCGCACGGCGATGTTGTGGGCGCGGTTGCCGGTGAAGTAGTGCAGCGCCGCGCCGTAGCTCGCCTCCGGGACCACCCGCAGGTCCACCTGCAGGCCGCCCTCGAGGATCACCGTCGCCCGGGTCTCGCCCCGGGAGACGACCTCGGAGACGCTGTCGTAGCCGATCAGCCGGTCCATGACGTCGTTGCCGGCGTCCGCGCTGACCAGGATATCCACGTCGCCCACGGTCTCGCGCCGGCGCCGGTAGCTGCCGGCGATGATCGCCCGCTTCACGCCGCGGGCCGCGGCGAGGTGGGCCAGCAGGGGCTCGGCGACGCGCTCGGCGTCCGCCAGCCGGGTGCGCTGCTGGCTGTCCCGGTGGGCCTCGATGGCGTGCAGGATGTTGTGCTCGCTCTTCGCGCCGAAGCCCTTGAGGCCGCGGATACGGCCCTGGCGGGCGGCGTGCTCGAGGTCGTCCAGGCTGGCGATGCCGAGGGCGTCGTGGAGGGCGCGGATGCGCCGCGGGCCGAGGCCCGGGAGGGCGTCGAGGTCGGCGAGGTGCTCGGGGAACTGGCCGGCCAGGCGTTCCAGGGCCTGCAGCCGTCCGGTGTCCACGATCTCGTGCATCCTGGCGGCGAGGTCGTCGCCGATGCCCTGCAGGTCGGTGAGATCCGTGCCGTCCGCGATCATCCGCGCGATCTCGGTGCCGAGCCCGCGCACGATCAGTGCGGCATTGCGGTAGGCGCGCACCCGGAACGGGTTCGCCCCCTGGATCTCCAGGAGCTCGGCATAGCGCTCGAACAGCGCCGCGATCTCGCTATTGTGAACGGCCATGGGCGGTTCCCTCCCCCGGCGGCGCGCCGTTACCTGCCCGGTATTCCGGAAGCCGCTGACAGGCACGGCCAAGGGCGGCAATACTAACGACCTGGTCAGCAGGGACAGGGTCGCCGAGAACCGGGGCGGCGGCAACAGGAGGTCGATGGTATGCGAGGGGTGCTCATGGGGGCGGCGATGCTGCTGGCGCTGGCCGGCTGTGCGGCCACCGGGGTGGATGACGGCGGGCCGCAGGCGGGCCGGATCCGGGATGTGGCGGCGGGGCGGTTCATCGACCGGCCCGCCCTGATGGCGCGGCTGGCCCGCGCGGATATCGTGCTGCTGGGCGAGGAGCACGACAATCCGCACCATCACGAGAATCAGGCGGCGGTCATCGATGCCCTGGCCGCCCGGGGCCGGCACCCGGCGGTGGTGCTGGAGATGCTGCGCGCGGACCAGCAGGCGGCGGTGGACCGGGCGCGTCGCGAGCATCCCGGCGACGTCGACGCCCTCGCCGGGGCGGTGGACTGGGCGGACTCCGGCTGGCCGCCGTGGTCGATGTACCGCCCGGTGTTCGCCGCGGCATATCGCCACGACCTCCCCATCGTCGCGGGCAACCTCTCCCGTGGGCAGCTGGATACACTGCGTTCCCGGGGGCGGGCGGGCCTGTCCGCCGCGACCCGGACACGGCTGGGCCTGGAGCGCCCCCAGCCCGACGACGAGCGGGCCTCCATGACCGAGGCCATTCGCGAGGGTCATTGCGGGCTGCTGCCGGAGGAGATGCTGCCGCGCATGCGCGGGATTCAGCGGGCGCGGGACGGCGCCCTGGCACGTGCGGCGCTGGAGGCCGCCGGGGAGGCGGGGATGAGCGTGGTCATCGCCGGCCACGGTCATGTGCGCACCGATCACGCCATCCCGCGGGTGATCGCGGCCCGGGCGCCGTCACGCCGCGTCGTCGCCGTGGCCTTCGAGGCGGCGGTGCCGGACGGCCGGGGCGGGCCTCCGGCGGGGACGCCGCCCTTCGACTACGTCTGGTTCACGGCCGCCGTGGAACGGGCCGACCCGTGTGCGGCGCTGCGCGAGCGTTTCGGCGGGTCCGGCGACTGATCGGGGCCCGGGGCGCTGCGGTCAGCAGCGTCCCTTCCTGGCCTGGCCCGGCGGGCAGAAGTCACCGGACGGGCCGCCGCCCGGGGCGTGACGTCCCCGGGCGGCGACAGTGACTCAGGCGGCGAGCCCGCTGTGGCGCAGCAGCGCCTCGATGCTGGGCTCGCGGCCGCGGAAGCCGCGGTAGAGCGTCATGAAGTCCTCGCTGCCGCCCCGCTCCAGGATCCAGTGACGGAAGGCGCCGCC
>NZ_WNXE01000186.1:0-4238 GCF_010993615.1 Arhodomonas sp. KWT
ACGTCCATCCACGCGCCGCCGCGCTTGTGGGCGCGGGCGTAGAGGTCGGTGTAGAACTGGCCGACCAGGCCGCCGTCGGCGTCGCGGATCTCGTGGAAGCCCACGTCCGGGTGCCAGGTTTCCACGCCGTCGCCGCCGGGGGTGATGTGCAGCCCGTAGAGGCGCTCGACCACCTTGAACAGCCCTTCCATCACCCGGGAGGCGGGGAACCACGGGCGCAGGTCTTCGGGTGAGAGACCGAAGCGTGCCTGGCGCAGCTTCTCCGAGTAGTAGGTCGCGTCCCAGGCCTCCAGCCGTTCGAGGCCGTCGCGCTCGCGGGCGAACGACTCCAGCTCCGCGAACTCTTCGCGGGCGCGGGGCACGCTGCGCCGGGCGAGGTCCTCGAGAAAGCCCATCACCTCGTCGACGCTGCGCGCCATGCGCGGCTCCAGGGCGAGCTCGGCGTAGTTGTCGAAGCCGAGCAGCTGCGCCTGCTCGTGGCGGAGGGCGAGGATCTCGTCCATGACCGGGCCATTGTCGAACTGCCCGGCGTGGGGGCCGACCTCGGAGGCCCGGGTGGTGAAGGCCTCGTAGACCTCGCGGCGCAGGGCACGGTCGTCGGCGTGGGTGAGCACCGCCTGCACCGAGGGGAACTCCAGCGTCAGCCGGTAGCCGGACACGCCCGCCTGCTCCGCGGCCTGCCGCGCCACGCCCAGGGCGGACTCGGGCAGACCGGCCAGCGCCCCGGTGTCCGTCAGGTCCCGGTGCCAGGCGCCGGTGGCGTCGAGGAGCTGCTCCTGGAAGCGCGCGGAGAGCTCGCTCAGGCGGCTGGCGATCTCCGCGTAGCGGCGCTTGGCCTGCGGGGCGAGCGCTACGCCGGCGAGGCGGAAGTCGCGCAGGGCGTGCTCCACAGCGGCGCGCCGCTCGGCGGGCAGGGCCGCGAAATCGTCGCGCTCGGCCACCGCCCGGTAGGCCTCGTAGAGCGCGGTGTTCTGCCGCAGCTCGGTGTCGTAGGCCGAGAGCCTGGGCAGGCAGGCGTTGTATGCCGCGCGCAGGGCCTCGCTGTCCATGACGCTGTTGAGGTGGGAGACCGGTGAGAACACGCGCATCAGCCGCTCGTTCATGGCCTCGACCGGGGCGACCAGGCCCTCCCAGGTGTACGGCCCGCCGTCGGCGAGCAGCCGCTCCAGCGTGGCGCGGTTCTCCGCGAGCACGGTGTCTATCGCCGGCTCCACGTGGGCCGGCTCGATGGCATGGAACGCCGGGAGGCGGTCGGTGGCGAGCAGGGGGTTGTCCATTCGGGTGCTGTTTCTCCGTTCGGGGCGTCGCCGGTGGGCGGCGCGGTCGCCTTGCCACCTGGTTCGTCGCGGTGGCGGTGCTTTGCCGCGGCGCCGCAGCGCAGTAGATTAGGGCCGGTACCGGACGGCGCCGCCGGCCTGAATGCTAAGTGTTGGGGCAGAGAGTCGCATGAGCAACCATTTCGATCTGATCTGTATCGGCGGCGGCAGCGGCGGTATCGCCACCGCGCGCCGGGCCGCGAGCTACGGGGCGAACTGCGCGGTGGTCGAGCGCGAGCGCCTCGGCGGCACCTGCGTGAACGTCGGCTGCGTGCCCAAGAAGGTGATGTGGAACGCCGCCAATGCCGCGGAGGCGCTCCGCCATGCCGGGGATTACGGCTTCGACGTCACCGTCAACGGCCTGGACTGGGGCGCCCTGGTGGCCAACCGCGAGGCCTACATCCAGCGCCTGAACGGCATCTACGCCCGCAACCTGGACAACTCTGACGTCGCGGTGCTGCGCGGCGAGGCGCGTTTCGTCGACCCGCACACCATCGAGGTGCGCGGCGAGCGCTACACCGCGGACCGCTTCGTCATCGCCGTGGGCGGCACGCCGATGTACCCGGACATCCCCGGCGCGGAGCTCGGCATCGACTCCAACGGCTTCTTCGAGCTCACCGCCTGCCCGGACGAGGTGGCGGTGGTCGGTGCCGGCTACATCGCCGTGGAGCTCGCGGGCGTGCTCCACCAGCTCGGGGCGCGGGTGCGCCTGGTGGTGCGCCGGGACTCGCCGCTGCGCGCCTTCGACCCGATCATCCGCGAGGCCTACCTGGAGGCGGCGGCCGCCGACGGCATCGAGGTGGTGAACCACTTCGTCCCCGCGCGCCTGGAGCGCCGGCGCGAGAGGCTCTCGCTGCACGCCGAGGACGGCCGTCACCTCGACGGCCTCGACGAGGTCATCTGGGCCATCGGGCGGACGCCGGCGACGGCGGCGCTGCGCCCCGACGCCGCGGGCGTGGATGTCCGCGCCGACGGCAGCATCCCGGTGGACGCGTACCAGGCCACCAACGCCCACCACATCTATGCACTGGGCGACGTCACCGGCAACGCCTTTCCGCTCACGCCGGTGGCCATCGCCGCCGGGCGCCGTCTCGCTGACCGGCTCTGGGGCGGGCAGCCGGAGCGCCATCTCGTCTACGAGACGATCCCCACGGTGGTGTTCACCCACCCGCCGATCGGCACCGTCGGCCTCACCGAGGACCAGGCCCGGGCGGAGTACGGCGACGAGGCGGTGACGGTGCACAGCACCCGGTTCGTGCCCATGGAGTATGCCCTTGCCGACGCCGCGGCCAAGCGTCGCAGCGCGATGAAGCTGGTCTGCGTCGGCGACGCCCGCCAGGTGGTGGGGGTGCACCTGTTTGGCCTGGGGGCGGACGAGATGCTCCAGGGCTTCGCCGTCGCGGTGCGCATGGGGGCGAGCAAGGCGGACCTCGACGACACCGTGGCCATCCACCCCACCAGTGCCGAGGAAGTGGTCACCATGGCCTGAGGCCGCGAAGGGCGGTATCTTGCGGCCGAAGAGCGCACGGCGGACGGCGGAGCGTCGCCGCCCCGTGCCGCAGCCAGGGAGCGAGGACATGATTCGACCGTTCGACGAGAAGTGGCCGCGCGTCGCCGACAGCGCGTGGATCGACGAGAGCGCCGTGATCATCGGCGACGTGACCCTCGGTAATGACGTCTCGGTGTGGCCGACCGCCGTGATCCGTGGCGACGTCAACCGCATCGCCATCGGCGACCGCAGCAACGTCCAGGACGGCACGGTGATCCACGTCGCCCATGACGGGCCCTACAGCCCCGGTGGCTTCCCCACCGTGGTCGGCGAGGACGTCACCATCGGACACCGCGCCGTGGTGCATGCCTGCACCGTGGGCAGCCGGGTGCTCGTGGGCATGGGCGCGATCATCATGGACGGTGCCGTGGTCGAGGACGACTGCATCATCGCCGCGGGCACGCTGGTGCCGCCGGGCCGGCGCCTGGACGCCGGCTATCTCTATGTCGGCTCACCCGCGAAAGCGGCGCGCGAGCTCAGTGCCGAGGAGCGCGAGCAGCTCGTCTACTCCGCCCACCACTACGTCCGGGTCAAGGAGAAGCACGAGGGGCGGCTCTGATGGCGCGTCAGGCCCTGACCCTCGCCGGGACCACGGTGCGTCCCGGCGAGCGGCGTACCATCGATATCCCGGCGGCCCTGCTCTATACCCACGCGCCGGTGACACTGCCGGTGCAGGTCATCCACGGCAGGCGCGACGGCCCGGTGCTGCTGGTCAACGCCGCCATCCACGGCGACGAGATCAACGGCGTGGAGATCATCCGCCGGCTGCTCCAGCTGCCGGCCCTGCGGCGCCTGCGGGGGACACTGCTGGCGGTCCCCATCGTCAACGTCTTCGGTTTCACCGACCGCTCGCGCTATCTTCCGGACCGGCGCGATCTCAACCGCGCGTTCCCGGGCAGCGAGCGCGGCTCGCTCGCCGGGCGCCTGGCGAACCTCTTCCGCACGGAAATCCTCAGCCACGCCAGCCACGTCATCGACCTGCACACCGCGGCGATCCACCGCGAGAACCTGCCCCAGATCCGGGCCAACCTGGACGACCCGGACTGCACCGCGATGGCCAAGGCCTTCGCCACGCCGGTGATCGTCAACACCCCGCTGATCGAGGGCAGCCTGCGCAAGACCTGCAGCGACGAGGGTCGGCCGGTGATCACCTACGAGGCCGGTGAGGCGCTGCGTTTCGACGAGTCCTCGATCAAGGCCGGCGTGCAGGGTGTGCTCCAGGTCATGTGGCACCTCGGCATGGTCGCCGCCAGTCGCGTGCGCCGTCGCCCACGCAACAGCTACGCCGCCAACAACAGCAGCTGGACCCGGGCCGAGCAGGACGGCATGTTCCGCGCGATCGTCCCCCTGGGCGAGTACGTGGAGGAGGGCCA
>NZ_WNXE01000187.1:0-1136 GCF_010993615.1 Arhodomonas sp. KWT
TGCCCCACGGAAACGCCCCGTTGCCCTGCTACACTCGTCGCCGCAATACCGCGACAGAGGACCACCATGCAGGACGCTGACAGTCTCCTCCAGGAAAACGGCGACATCGCCGCACGTCTCGACCTGGCGTGTTACCTGCTGCGGTGCACGAGCAATGTCGTCATCGTCACCCTGGACGGCGAACTGACCGCCAGCGGAGTGGCTGCCCAGCTGGCCCGGGCCCTTGCCGGCGGGAGTGAAACAGCGGCCGCGATCATCGACGTGACGACGGCGCACAACAACGACCACCTGGCCGAACGCCTGCTCCTCGACCCGGGCACGGACCCGGGGGAACCGGCAGCGGCGGATCAGCTCTCGCGCCGGCTCAGGAGCCGTAATCTCTCCCTGGCCGTGGTCGTGGAGGATGCGCACGGGCTCTCGGCACGCATCCTCCAGTCCCTGCTCACCCTGAGCCGACTCGTCAGCCAGCGCGACGCGAACATGCCCATCGCCCTGCTCTGTCCCGAGGCGGAGGCGGACCGGCTGGAGGTCCTCGCCCAGGAGGCCGGACGGGCGGCGGACCAGATCCAGCGCATCCGTCTGGCGCCGCCGGAATCAGAAGCAACCGCAGCCGCGGCAGCACCCGTGACGCGGCGCCGCCGTATTCATCCCGTCTGGCTCGCGCCGCCGCTCGGCGCGGTGGCGGTCGGCGTCCTCACCTACGCACTCCTCGCCGGCGGACCGGACACCGGGGACACCAGGACCACCTCGCTCGATATCGAGCCGGAGCCGGCGTCCAACACCGCGAGCGCAACGCTCGCGGACGACTCAACCACCGACGGAGACCAGGGCTCCGCCGATCCGGTAGCCGGCGCCGATACGAAGCGCGTCGACGTCCCCGACACGGGTGACACGCCGCCCTCGGTGAGCCTCCCGCCGGAGATCGCCGCGGGCAGCGCCCTGCTCAACCGGCCCATCCCGGCGCTGCCCGACGCACTGATTGAGACGATCGAACGCAACGAGACCGACACAACCGACAACGGCGAGGGGGAGACCGCCACCGAAATCGCGAGCGCGGACGCCGCCGCACCGCCAGCCAGCGGCGCGGGTTCGAGTGACGGCGAGACCGGGACGTCCGCAGGTGAGCCCACGCCGGC
>NZ_WNXE01000187.1:1233-2474 GCF_010993615.1 Arhodomonas sp. KWT
CCTGACGAGGAGGCACCCGCCGAGCAGCCCCGGACAGGCGAGGACTGGCTGGCCAGCCGCGACGGCGGACGCTACACGCTGCAGCTCATCGCCGGACGGAAGAAGCAGACCACCGCGAACTTCCTGGACGCCCACCCGGAGGTCCGCGACTCGGCCCGGGTGGTCACGGTGAGCGGCGACAACGGCACGTGGCATCTCGTACTGCTCGGCGACTACCCTTCCCGATCGGCGGCGATGCGGGACGTCCCCGCAAGCATCGGGGCCGACAACGTCTATCCCCGGCGCTTCTCGTCAGTGCGCAACTGAGCGCCCACGACGGACGCCATGACCAGACAGGGACGTCGCGCACGGCCTACCGTGCTTCGCAGCCACGGGCAGATCGGTTGCCAGGGGCAACCGACCCACGGACGTGCCACGCCCCTCTCCCCCTGCGGGAGAAGGGCCGGGAGAGGGGTTCTCCCGTGGCCGACGGGTCTTGTAAACCCCGTGCCCGTGAAGGGGCCGGTGCGGTAGGTTGACTGCTCCTGGCAGCCAACATCCCGTCCCGCGTGCGCGGGCGACGTCGACTGCCTTGAGCGGCCGGACTTATAACCCTGATGTCCGCGCGTTCCTCCAGCGTCTACGCAGGCGGGGCGAAGCCAGCATGGCCGCGTTGGGGCGGCCATGCGCAAGCCCGTCCACATATGTTCCGGCGTCATCAGGGACAGACCCTCTATACTCCGCAAATCGCCTGATCCGCGAGACAGTCCCTACCTGAACGTCGGGATCACGAGCAGGCCGATTGCCCGCAGGCAACCGACTTCATGTAACGGCCTTACCGGCCACCCCCGCGGGTCGGGCGCTGAAGGCGCGCGACCCCGCCGAGCGGTTTACGGGAAACGTCGCACGCGGCCTGAACCGCCGTGCACGACCCCGCCGGATACACCGTCCCGGGCACCATGACGGCCCGCTGCCTCGCCATCCTGAATGAAGGGGAAAGGTAATGATTCCGGAGGTCCAAAACAAAACGGGCGGATCCGAGGATCCGCCCGTCTTAAAGTAGAAACGCCCTGAGGTTCAGGGCGTAACCACCGGTTTTGTTTGGTGGAGCCAGGCGGGATCGAACCGCCGACCTCCTGCATGCCATGCAGGCGCTCTCCCAGCTGAGCTATGGCCCCGTGCGTTGGAGTGCGTATCCTATCGACCGGCCCGGGGGTCGTCAACCCTCCTGGGGCTGATCGACCACATTCTCCGCGATCCAC